>NZ_JALKFW010000223.1:0-72618 GCF_023243055.1 Frankia sp. AgPm24
TGGCGCGCCGCTGGACGTGCTCCGCCGGTACATCGAGGACCAGGCCCGTCCGGTCTAGGGCACGCTCAGGCCGCAGGACGGCCTTCCCGCGCGGCCCTTCACCCCCGGCCTGAAGGCCGGAGCACTGGGCCGCAACCTGGTAGCCCCGGGGCCGCCCGGCTACTGGAAGCCGGCGGTGCGGTGGGGGGTGTAGGGGGCTTCGAGCCGCGCGATCTCGTCGGCGGTGAGGGTGACGTCCAGGGAGGCGAGCGCGTCGTCGAGGTGGGTCAGCCGGGTCGCGCCGATGATCGGCGCGGTGACGCCGGGCTGGGCCAGCAGCCAGGCCAGTGCCACCTGGGCGGGTGGGATCGCGCGGGCGGCGGCGATGCGGGCGACCTCCTCGACGATCCGGCGGTCGCCGTCGGCGTAGAGGGTGCGGCCGAACTGGTCGCTCTCGCTGCGGGCGGTGGTCTCGTCCCAGGGGCGGGTGAGCCGGCCGCGGGCCAGCGGGCTCCACGGGATCACGCCGATGCCCTGGTCGGCGCACAGCCCGAGCATCTCCCGTTCCTCCTCGCGGTAGATCAGGTTGTAATGGTTCTGCATGGAGACGAACCTGGTCCAGCCGTGGGCGTCGGCGAGGAACAACGCCTTGGCGAACTGCCACGCGTACATCGACGAGGCGCCGAGGTAGCGGGCCTTACCCGCCTTCACCACGTCGTGCAGCGCCTCGAGGGTCTCCTCGAGCGGGGTGCCCGGGTCGAACCGGTGGATCTGGTAGAGATCCACGTAGTCGGTGCCCAGCCGGCGCAGGCTCGCGTCGATCTCGGCCAGGATGACCTTGCGCGACAGCCCGCCGCCGTTGGGTCCTGGCCGCATCCGCCCGTGCACCTTCGTCGCCAGCACGATCTCGTCGCGCTGGGCGAACTCGGCGAGCGCCCGTCCGGTGATCTCCTCGCTGCTGCCGTCGGAGTAGACGTTCGCCGTGTCGAAGAACGTCACGCCGGCCTCGATCGCGGCGCGGAAGAACGGCCGGGCGGTGTCCTCGTCGAGCGTCCACTCGTGGTTGCCGCGGGCCGGGTCGCCGTAGCTCATGCAGCCCAGGCAGATCCTCGAGACATCGAGCCCCGTCGCGCCGAGCTTCACGTACTGCACGCACACCTCACAGATACTCAGTGCTGGCCGGGTTCGCGGGGCTGGCCGGGTTCGCGGGGCGGGCCGGCTTCGCGGGGCAGGCCGAGAATACGCTCGGCGATGACGTTGCGGCTGATCTCGGACGTCCCGCCGGCGATCGTGAACGCCCGACTCATCAGATAGGAACGACCCAGCTCCGCCTCCGCGCCCGTCGCGACGGCGGCGCCGGCGATCCGCACCGCCAGTTCGCTGGCCTGCTGGGCGAACTCGGCCGCCACCAGCTTGCTGACACTGCCCTCCGCGGACGGCCCCGCGCCCGCCACCGCCCGCTGCACCCGCCGCAGGTTCAGCACGTCCAGGGCCTGCGCGACCGCGAGCAGCTGCCCGGCCTCACGGGCCAACCCCAGATCGGAGGCGGCGTAGCGGGCATGCAACCCGGGCAGCCGGGCCACCGACCGGCGATCGGCCCCACTGCCCGCGCCGATCGAGACCCGTTCGTTGCCGAGCACCGCGCGGGCGACCGTCCAGCCGGCGCCGACCGGCCCGACGACGTCATCGTCCGGGACGAACACGTCGTCGAGGAAGACCTCGTTGAACAGCGCCTCGCCGGTGATCTCCCGCAACGGTCGGATCTCGACACCGTGCGCCCGCAGATCGATCGCCATCGTGGTGATGCCCCGATGCTTGGCCGCGGACGGGTCGGTCCGCACCGTCGCGAGCCCCCAGTCACAGGCATGGGCGCCGGTCGTCCACACCTTCTGCCCGTGGACGCGCCAGCCGCCCTCGACGCGTTCGGCGCGGGTGGTCACCGCGGCCGCATCCGAGCCGGCGTTCGGTTCGCTGAACAGCTGGCACCACACCAGCTCACCGCGCAGACTCGCCGGCAGCCACCGCGCGAGCTGCTCGGGCGCCCCGTGCTGGGTGATCGTCAACAGCACCCAGCCACCGATCTCCAGATCCGGGACGTCGACCCCGCCCCTGACCAGCTCCTCGTCGATCACCAGCTGCTCGACCGCCCCCGCGCCACGCCCCCACGGCGCCACCCAGTGCGGCACCAGGTAGCCGCTGTCGGCGAGCAGCCCGCGCCGTTCGCCCTCGGGCGCGGCGCGGTGGCGTGCGACGAACTCCCGCGCGTCGCGGCGATACTCCTCGGCCCGCGCCGGCAGTTCGACGGCGAACCGCCGCGTCACCCCGCCCCGCACCAGCGTCAGGACGTCCACCCGAGCGTCATCGGCCGGCCCCGCCAGCACCGCGAGCGCCGCCGATCGCCGCAGGTACAGGTGCGCGTCGTGCTCCCAGGTGAAGCCGATCCCTCCGAGCAGCTGGATGGCGAGCCGCGCGTTGTGCTCGTAGGCCGGCAACGCCAGCGCCGCCGCCACTGCCGCCGCCAGCTCCGCCTCCCCGGCCTCCCCCGCCGACGCGCCCCCCGCCGACGGGTCTCCTGCCGACGGGTCTCCCGCCGTCACCGCTGTCGCGCCCTCGAGTGCGCGGGCCGCGTCCCAGGCCGCGGCGGTGGCAAGCTCCGTCTGGACGAGCATGTTCGCCAGATGATGTTTCACCGCCTGGAAGCCGCCGATGATCCGCCCGAACTGCTCGCGGACCTTCGCGTGCTCCAGCGCCATCGTGAGCGTCGCCCGCGCCCCACCGGCCGCCTGCGCCGCGGCGAGCGTGCGCAGCACCCGTACCGCCACCGCCTGTCCGCCCCGCAACACCCCCATCGGATGCGGCGCCACCCCCCGCAACGTCAGCGACGCCAGCCCCAGCGACGGATCGAGCGCCCGCTGGGCCGCCCGCACCACCAGCCCCGGCGCGTCCGCGACCACCACGGCGAGATCATCCGCCCCCACCGGCAGCAGATGAATCCCCGCCCACACCCCGCCCAGCGCCGCCGCCACCTCCCCGTCCAGCAGCAGACCCGCCACAGCCCCCGCGCCCGCCGAACCGGCCCTGCCGCCCGCGCCGGCCGAACCGGCGACGTCCACGGTGCCGGCGGCATCGGTGGTGATGGTGGCCGCGGTGGCCAGCGAGGCGACGCGGGTACCGTCGGCAAGCCCGGGCAGCAGCGCGGCCCGCTGCTCGACGCTACCGACCGCGGCGATCACCGCCGAGGCGACGACCGTCGGCAGGAACGGTCCCCCGGCGACCTGCCCGCCGAGCCCCTCGCAGACGACCGCGAGCTCCGCCAGACCAAACCCGGACCCGCCGTACTCCGCCGGCAGATGCAACCCCAACCAGCCCAGCTCCGCCATCCGCCACCAGGACGGTTCCGCGCGGCCGCCTCCCACCGACGCCCCCACCCCGGCGCCACCCCCGGGCAGCCCGGCCCCGCCCGAAGGTTCCGCGGCACCACCACCCGAAGGTCGCGCCGAACCGGCACCCGAGGGTTCCGCGGAACCGACCTCGTCCGGTGCCGCGGAACCGGACGAGGTCGGTCGCGCCGCGCGGCGCTCGCGGTAGATGTTCGGCGGACTCTCCGGCTCGGGCAGGGCGTCGAGCGCCCGCCGGGTCAACGCGCGCAGGCCCTCGGCCACGGCGACGTCCCGCACCACCTCGGCGAGCGCCCGGTGATCGTCGGAGATGGCCAGCGGCATGCGAACTCCCCTCCCCAGGACGGCTGGGCAGCCGGTCGCCGGGCGTCATCACGTGTCGTCCAGGCGCAGCAGAAAACGTAGTGCACCCGCGGAACGGCCCGCCATAACCGCACCTGCCCGGTATCACGACCGTCACTGTCCTACCCGGGTCGAGTGACGCTGGGAGCGGGGCATCATGAGCCGGTGCCCGCCCCGTCCCGACCCCCGAGCGCTCGCCGTCATGGTCCGGGCGGACGCGCGGGACTCCCCCTGGTCGTCCCCGTTCTCCTGGGCATCCTGCTCATGCACGGCGGCCTGTCCGCCCAGCCCACCGGACGACCCCCCGCCACCACCGTCGCCGCTCCCGCCGACGCCGGGCACGCCATGGCGCCCGCTCCCCCGGCCGGGCCCGCGACCCGCCACCACGGCGGGCACCCTGATCACGGCGGGCATCCTGATGACGGCGGGCACGGCGGGCATGACGGCGGGTCGCTGTGTCTGGCGTTTCTGCGGGGCGCCGGGGTGCTGTTGCTGGCGGGGCTGCTGGCCGCCGCGGTGTCACGAGCCGCCCGGTCGGCGCCGCGCCTGCCGGCGGTCGTCCTGGCGCGGACGGGGCGGTCCCCGCCGTCGGGCCGGGCGGTGTCGTCCGCCGTACCGTTGTTCACCTCGCTCTGCGTGCTGCGTCGGTAGACCGACGAATCCCGCGCGTCCCAGAAAACGGGGCCGCGCGCATTCGCCTGTGCCATGGACGTTCACCTGACGAGGAGCTCACGTGAAACGGATCGTTCAGCTCATCGCGGCGTTGCTGGCCGCCACCGTCGTCGCCGCCTGCGGTGGCGACACCCCCGACCACAACAGTGTCGACACCCGCTTCGCCCAGGCGATGATCCCGCACCATCAGCAGGCCGTCGACATGGTCGACCTGGTGGCGACCCGCACCCAGAACACCAGGGTCAGGACCTTGGCGACCCGGATCCACGCCGCCCAGACCCCGGAGATCACCACCATGACGGGTTGGCTCGCCGACTGGTCCGAGCCCGTCCCGTCCGCCGCCAACGCCCACCAGGACGGACACCAGGAGCACACCCACGGCGCCGGTCACACCGGGCCGGGAATGATGTCGGACGAGGACATGACCGCGCTCGCGAACACCTCCGGCGCGGCGTTCGACACCATGTTCCTCACCATGATGATCGACCACCACCAGGGCGCGATCGACATGGCGTCCACCGAGATCCAGGGCGGACGGTACGCCCCCGCCAAGGACCTCGCCGCACGCATCCGTACCACCCAGACCACCGAGATCGCCGCGATGCGCACCCTGCTCGCCACCGTCTGACCCGCCCTCCAGGGGGTGTCGTGGACGGCTGGCGGGAAGGCTCACAGGGATCGCCCAGCGGTGGCACAGGGATCTCGCAGCGCCGGGTCTGATCGTGTGGACCATGACACCAGCGCAGGCCAGCCCGCCTTCGTCCACGATCGCGCCGCACCGCGGGCCGGTGACCGAGGAGCAGCCCCTGGTCACCGGCTCGCCGCCGGCCCACCGGCACCGCCAGGTCGCCGAACCGGACGCCGACGCACGACGGCGCCACACCAGTGGCGGCAGTGGCAGCAGTGGCAGCGGCGGCGGACGGCACCGGCCGAACCTGGCCCGGCGGTGGGCACGGGGGGCGGCGGACGACCCGAGCTGGGCACGTCCGGCGCTGCTGGTCCTGCTCGGGGTGACGGCGGTGCTGTACCTGTGGAACCTCAGCGCGTCCGGGTACGCGAACAGTTTCTACGCCGCGGCCACCCAGGCGGGCTCGCAGAGCTGGAAGGCGCTGCTGTTCGGCTCGCTGGACGCCGGAAACGCGATCACGGTCGACAAGCCACCGGCGTCGCTGTGGGTGTCGGGACTGTCCGCGCGGATCTTCGGGTTCTCGTCCTGGTCGGTGCTGGTGCCGCAGGCACTGGAGGGTGTGGCCGCGGTCGGGCTGCTCGCCGCGACGGTGCGGCGCACCGCCGGGGTCGGCGCGGGCCTGCTCGCTGGCGCCGCGTTCGCCCTCACCCCGGTGGCGGCGCTGATGTTCCGGTTCGACAATCCGGACGCGCTGCTCGTGCTGCTGCTGGTCGGTGCCGCCTACGCGACGGTGCGGGCCCTCGAGCGGGCGAGCTGGCGCTGGCTCACCGTAGCCGGGACCTGCCTCGGGTTCGCGTTCCTCACCAAGCTCGCGCAGGCGTTCCTGATCGTGCCGGCCCTGGGGCTGGCCTACCTGATCGCCGCGCCGACGGGACTTCGCCGGCGGCTGCCGCACCTGCTCGCCGGGCTCGGCGCGATCATCGTGTCCGCCGGATGGTACGTGGCCCTGGTCGACCTGTGGCCGGCCGGTTCGCGTCCCTACATCGGCGGGTCGACGAACAACAGCCTCTGGCAGCTCGCGCTCGGCTACAACGGTCTCGGACGGATCGTCGGTGCCACCGCCGGCTCCGGCGGCGGTGGCGGCGGTGGTGGTGGGATGGGCGGCTCGTTCGGTGGGCCGACCGGCATCACCCGGCTGTTCGCCGAGCGGATGGGCGGGGAGATCTCCTGGCTGCTGCCCGCCGCGCTGATCGCCCTGGTCGCCGGCCTGTGGGCGACCCGGCGCGCGCCGCGCACCGACGCCCACCGGGCCGGACTGCTGCTCTGGGGTGGCTGGCTCCTGGTCAGCGGCCTGGTGTTCAGCTACATGAGCGGAATCATCCACCCGTACTACACCGCCGCCCTCGCCCCCGCGATCGCCGCGCTGGTCGCCGGCGTCGGGGTCGCCCTGTGGCGCCTCCGCGACCGCCGTTCGGCCCGGATCGCGCTCGCCGCGATGGTCGCCGTCACCGGTGCCTGGAACCACGTCCTGCTGGACCGGGTGTCCACCTGGCTGCCCGCACTACGCTGGATCATCCTGATCGGCTGCCTGCTGGTGGCCGTCGCCCTGGCCGTCGGCGCCGCCGGACGTCCCACCCCCGGCCGCCCCGGGCGCCTCGCCGTCGTCCTCGCCCTGGCCACCGTGCTCGGCCTGGGCACCGGCAGCACCGCCTACACCCTGGCCACGGTCTCCCAGGCCCACACCGGCTCCACCCCCTCCGCCGGCCCCGCGGCCGCGTCATCCATGGGCGGCGGCTTCGGCCGCGGCATGCGCGGCAACGCCCCCGGCCAACCCCCCGCCGGCACCGCCGGCCCCACCACCACCAGCACCGCCGGCCCCACCACCACCAGCACCTCCGGCACGTCCACCACCGCCGGCGCCTCCTCCTCCACCACCAGCACGTCCACCACCCGCAGCACCGGCACGACGTCCGCGGCCGGCGCCGCCTCGTCCACGACGGGTACGACGTCCACCGACGGAGCGAGGCCGGCGGGCGGCGGCATGGGCGGTGGGCAGAGCGCGAACGCGGAGTTGGTCGCGCTGCTGTCGAAGTCGACGACGACCTGGGCCGCGGCCACCTCCGGCGCGACGACCGCCGCGGAACTGGAACTGGCCAGCGGACAGTCCGTGATCGCCATCGGCGGCTGGGACGGCAGTGACCCGGCGCCCACCCTCACCCAGTTCCAGCAGTGGGTGACCGAGGGCCGCATCCACTACTTCATCTTCGGTGGCGGGATGGGCGGTGGGATGGGCGGCAACAGTTCGACCTCGACCGCCTCCCAGATCGCGGCCTGGATCGCCGCCCACTACACCGCCACCACCGTCGGCAGCCAGACCGTCTACGACCTCACCGCCACCGCCACCAGCTAGACGCCACCTCCCGCCCGACGCACACCTCCACCCGCACCTCGACCCACACCCACACCTCGACCCACACCCGGCCCCGCCACCGACGCCGACGCCGACGCAGCACCCGCAGCACCCGCAGCACCCGCAGCACCCGCAGCACCGCATATCGGCCCCAGTCCGCACCGGATTCGCTTCCGGCCGGACCGGGGCCGATTCCGTTCCGCCACGCCTACGCGCCCGCGCCCGCGCTTCTCGTCGGCGGAGACGATGGTGGCAGGACGCGACAGCCTTCGTCCGTCAAGGCCCGCGATCTCGGCCGAAGTGACGGTCCGTAAGGATGTCAGTGCCTGCCGCTAGGCTGGAGGCTTCGCCGTCGACACCGGGGCGTCCCGCCGTCAGGGCATGCTGGGCACGGTCGGCATCGAATCTCACACCAAGAGTGACGATCACTCGCAAACCGGGGCAAAAATTCTCACTCGCCGTGCATAGCTGCCCATTGTTGCCACTTAGCTGGCTAAGTTCTGCGAAGAGACACTCTCGAGCGTTTTTGCTCTCACTGTCCGTGAATGCCCTCACTGCTGGTGACAACCTTCCCCTCCACGACCGGGGCGGCACCCTCGGCATCCGCGAGCCCGGCGAACGAGCGGATGAGGCCGGCGAGCTCGAGCGGCTGGTCGCTCTGCACCGCATGGCCGGCGCCACCCACCACCGTGTCCCGCAGGGACGGAACCCGACGCCGGAACTCGGCGACATCACTGTCGTGGACGAACTTCGAGTCACCACCGCGAACCAGCAGCGTCGGAGCGGAGATAAGGCTGACGTCGTCCCACAGCGGGCGCAGGTCGGACTGGTCGCGGCGACCCTCCCCGCCAGCTGGCGGCACACTCGGCGCGGGAGCGCGCGGGGCGAACAGGTCATAGCGCCAGCCCCATCGGCCGTCCGGCAACCGGCGGGCGTTGTGCCGGACCCCGCGGCGCACCGCGGCGGCCGGACGGTTCGGGCTCAACGCCACGGCGCCGGCGGCCATCTCCTCGAACGAGTCGAACGTCGGCGGGCCGCCGATCAGCGCGACAGCCCCGAGATCCGCGCCCTTCGGCAGCCGCTCGGGGTCGGTGACCTGCGGGGTCACGTCGACGATCACGATGCGCCGGCACAGCTGCGCGAAGGTCGCCGCCAGCCGGATCAGCGTGGCACCACCCAGTGACATCCCGACCACCACGGCCGCCGCGGGCGCGACCGCCGGCAGTACCGCCCCAAGCGCCTCCGCATTGCTCCACGGACCGTAGTCACGATCGTCGCGCCAGGACGAGCGTCCATGCCCCAGCAGGTCGAACGCCACCGCGGGGCGTCCGAGCACGAGCGCGACCGAATCCCAGGTGTGCGCGTTCTGACCGCCACCGTGCAGAAAGACGATCTCCGGATCGGCCCGTCCCCACCGCAGGTAGCTCAGCCGGCCACCGTCGGGCAGATCGGCGTAGCGGCGACTGAGGTCCGGACGACCGGCGAACGGCAGGCCCAGTTCCTCGGCGTTCTCGTGCAGGAGGCCGAACTCGTCGTAGTCGTCCGCACCCAGTGTGCTCTCGACATCGGTGGCCACGGTGCCCCGCTCTCTCGAGGATCGTTGCGACTCTTCTCCTACCTTTGTCACCACTTTTACGTCGACAACCTCGTCCCGAGTCGAACTTCGCCGGGAAATCAGGCGCGGCGGGCCGAAACAACAACGCTGGGTCGCAGGACGTTCACGTTCGGCGCACGGACCGGCGACAGTGACACCCGGCGGGGCCGAACCGCCGTCCGCGCCCTCGCGAGACGAGCTGACGTACGCCGTACGACCAGTCCTTAGTTGTGAGACAGTAAATTTCGGCTGCGACGCGCCGCGGCAACCGCCGCCGCCCGTACGCACACCGGCATGAGGCCCCCGCCGAACCCCGAGCGGCCGTACAACGACCGTTGGTGTCCTCGGCATGCCTCGGTCACCGCCAGGCGGGATCGACCCGCGCTCGGCTGGTGATCTCCGCAGGTCACGCTGTGATGGGAGGGACGGTCCGCTATGTCCACGGCCGCGACCGCAGGACCAGGATCACCGGGCTCGAGATCACCGGGCTCGGGATCCTCAGGCTCGGGGTACCGGTGGGTCGTCCTGTCGAACACGACGATCGGCGTGCTGCTGGCGACGGTGAACAGCTCCATCGTCATCATCTCGCTGCCGGCGATCTTCCGTGGCATCCACCTGGACCCACTCACCCCGGGCAACGTCAGCTACCTGCTGTGGCTGCTCATGGGGTACATGCTGGTCTCCGCCGTCCTGGTGGTGACGCTGGGCCGCCTGGGCGACATGTACGGCCGGGTCCGCATCTACAACGCGGGGTTCGCGTTGTTCACCGTCTCGGCGATCGGGTTGACGCTCACCCCGCTGCAGGGGGCGGCCGGCGCGCTGTGGCTGATCGGCTTCCGGGTGATCGAGGGGATCGGCGGCGCGATGCTGCTGGCGAACTCGACCGCGATCCTCACCGACGCGTTCCCCGCCGACCAGCGCGGGATGGCCATGGGCATCAATCAGGTGGCGGCGCTCGCCGGGTCGTTCATCGGGCTGGTCGCGGGCGGTCTGCTCTCCGAGTGGAACTGGCGGGCGGTGTTCTGGGTCAGCGTCCCGATCAGCGTGGTCGGCACGATCTGGTCGTACCGCAGCCTGCGTGACACCGGACGCCGCGTCGCCGCCCGCATCGACTGGTGGGGCAACATCACGTTCGCGGTCGGGCTGACCGCGCTGCTGGCCGGGGTCACCTACGGCATCCAGCCCTACGGTGGGCACGACATGGGCTGGACGAGTCCGAAGGTGCTCGGGGCGCTCATCGGCGGGGCGGCGCTGCTGGCGCTGTTCGTCGCGGTCGAGCGGCGGGTGGCACAGCCGATGTTCGACCTGACGCTGTTTCGCAACCGGGCCTTCGCCGCCGGCAACGCGACGACCCTGCTGTTCGCGGTCTCCCGCGGCGGCATGCAGTTCATGCTGATCATCTGGCTGCAGGGCATCTGGCTGCCGCTGCACGGCTACGACTTCATCGACACCCCGCTGTGGGCGGGCATCTACATGCTGCCGCTGACCGTCGGGTTCCTGATCGCGGGGCCGGCCTCGGGCTTTTTGTCGGACCGCTTCGGCGCCCGCGCGTTCGCCACCGGCGGGATGCTGATCGTCGCCGGCACGTTCGTGGGTCTGCTGCTGCTGCCCACCGACTTCAGCTATCCGGTGTTCGCGCTGCTGCTGCTGCTCAACGGCATCGGCTCGGGCCTGTTCTCCGCGCCGAACACGACGGCGGTGATGAACGTCGTGCCACCGGCGGCGCGCGGCGGGGCGTCCGGCATGCGCGGAACGTTCATGAACTCCGGCCAGGTGCTGTCGATCGGCCTGTTCTTCTCCCTGATGATCGCAGGGCTCGCCGCCTCGCTGCCCGCCTCGTTGCGCGACGGACTGTCCGCCCGCGGTCTGCCCGCCGACGTCGTGAACCGGGTCGCCGAACTGCCACCGGTCGGCAGCCTGTTCGCCGCGTTCCTCGGCTACAACCCGATGCAGAACCTGCTCGGTGACGACACCCTGAGCCGACTTCCCGCGGCGGACGCCCAGGAGATCACCGGACGGGAGTTCTTCCCCCATCTGATCGCCGGACCGTTCCACCACGGTCTGGTCATCGCGTTCACCATGGCGACCGTCATGGCGGTCATCGGCGCGTTCGCCTCCCTGCTGCGCGGCACCCGCGTCATCGACCCGGATTCCGACGCGGCCCAGAGCGCCCAGACACTGGCCACCGCGCTGAACGCACCCGTGAACGACGTCGACCCGGTCAGCACATAGCCAGGCGGGCGTTTTCAGCCCACGGGCGGCTGGAGCATCAACGAGTGGCCAACCACGTGTGGCGTCCGGTGCCGCGAGCGTCCGCCGGCGCTGGACGCCGGACGCCTCAGATGCGACACTGCGCCGCCGTCACCGAGCCACCCCCCAGGACGGCAACAATCCGTCCGCATTAGCCGAGGGTCGTGACCGGTCCGGACGGCGAATGGCACGCAACGAAAGCCACAACACCCTCTGTCCCATCTCGCAATGAACACCCAACCAGCGGGTGTTCGATCATCCGTGGGCCGCGCGACCAACCGTCTGGGCGCATTTCCACGCGCCGCGATGGACCGCTCGCCGCACATTCATGACTCCCGCGGCCACCTCGGTCGACCATAAGGTCGCTGTCAGCCGCCGCCGCCGGACGGAACCTCAAGGGGCCGCACGGCACTGACGGCCGGCCCGACACGGGGGCCGACCGGGGGCCGTTCGGTGGCCGGCAGGCCACCAGCGGATGACCGTCGGGTGGCCACCGGCCCCATCGGCGGCCCTGCGGCCAGCCGTCCCGCCCGCCAGGCCGGCCGCGGGGCGGGCCGGGGGAAACCGAGCGTGGGGACACGTTCGGGGGCCTTCATGGTCACTTCGTGCCATCGAAGCCGCGGCCTCCGACTCCCCCCGAAAGTCCGAGAAGGCACTGGTACGACACCACTTTCCGGGCGGTGCAACGAATCCGATCGGGCGCTGGCGCCGGTGGGTCGCGCCGCGGCCGGGGCCGCCCGGAACGGCCCCGGCGGCGGGCCGCGGCGGCGCCCGCGCGGCCACCGGAACCCACGCCCACCCTGGCCACGGGCCGCCGGGGCCGGGCACCGGACACCGATGACCGGCCCCGGCGCTCAGCCCCGGACGGACAGCGGCGCCACGCCCTTGCCGGGCGGCCGGGTAGGCACGATCCGGTAGCGCCCGACCTCGTAGCGCGACTGCGCGTGCCCTTCCGCCAACGCCTCAGTGACCCAACCCACCACCGTCTCAACCGGCAGACCGGCCTCATCGAGGACCACAATCGCGAAGCCGGGCGACGATGCGTAACGAGGGACGAGCCAGTGCCGGCCCGGGTGACGCACCGGCAGGCCCCTCGGGGGTACCCGAACGGGTATGGCCCGGGGGGCACCTCCGATGGGTGGTCCGAATGTTGGCTCAACGTCGGGTTGGTGTCGATAGCGGGACCAAGGTCCCGTGTAGCTGGCACTGTGCGCAGGATTCGGCGGTATGTCCCCCCCATCCCGGGTAGTCCGCGGCGGCGCGGGGGCCTGAACCTGGCAGTCCGCAGTTGGGTGTGTGGTGTGGGCAACCTTCTCAACCACGAGGGGCACCGAGAGAGTGCTCGGTATTCCTGCCGAAGGGCTCGGCGGCGTCATGCAACCTCCCCGAAACAAAGGCGGTTGGATCAACAGTGATCCAGGGACAGTGGGCAGCAGGTACCCGATGGCTCAGAAGTGCCGGAGTTTCGGGTCATGACACAGTTCGCCGTTGCCCGACGACAGAGTGCAACAGATGGGTGCCTGACCCGCAACGGCTCGTTGCACCCTCCGATACAGATGCGGCTGGGAGGTTCACGGTGGAGGCTGAACGGCAACGCAATGATTCACTGGACGAGCTGGCAGGCATGCTCCAGTCATTGATCGGAGACAACGAGACAAACATCAGCAGACTGGCCGAGCGGACCGGCTTCAAGCGGCAGCAGGTGTCCAGGGCGGTAAACGGGAGGGAGGTGCCTTCACCAGATCTCTCCGATGCCCTGGACGTCGTACTTCCCTGCGGGGGGGCGATTCGCCGGCTGCGCGACGCCGCCGATCGGGAGAAGCGGGCGCGCCGCCTTGGTGTCGTCCCGCCGATGCGACGACCAAGCGATGAGTTTGTCCCTGCACCGGAGGGGATGCTTATTACCCATGGTGCACGGACCATTGACCATGAGGTGATTTCCACGAACCGGCGAGAGTTTGCTGCACTCCCGGCACTGCCGGCTCTGTCGGCGATCGCCGCGTCCACCCGGGCGCGGATCGAGACAGGCAGCGCATCGGACCGCACGCTCGACGAGCTGGAGTCCGACGTCGACGAGATCGCCCAGGTCTACGGCTCCGCCCCACATCTGGCGCTGTTGGGCGAGGTCGCGGAACGCTGGAAGCAGATCGAGTCGATCCTGGACGGCCGGATGTCCGCCGGCACCCGGGCCCGGGTGACACAGCTGGGCGGTCAGCTCACCTACTTCCTCGGACGGCTGGCGTTCAACACGAACGACTTCCGCTCCGCCCGCCGTTTCGCCGGGCTGGCCGGCACCTATGCCGACGAGATCGGCGAGCCGGTTCTGATCATGTCGGTCGCCGCGCTGCAGAGCTCGATCGCCTATCACACCCAGCGGTATCGGCAGGCGATCGCCGCGCTGAACCTCGTTCAGCAGGTTCGGCATCCGTACATGGACGGCCGGATGGCGGCCTACGAGGCCCGGGCATATGCGAAGATGGGCGACCAGGAATCTGCCCGCGACGCCCTGAACCGGATGGAGGCGGCCTCCTGCACGATGGCCCCGATGCCGGGTGAGACGCCGGTCGGTCCGGCCGCTGTCGCAATGTTCCGGTCCGGTGTCGCCATCAACATGGGGGATGTCGACATGGCCCAGGAATGGGCGCCGATCGCGATCGCCGGCTATCAGCGCAAGGGCGGCGACTACACCGTCGAGGAATCGCAGCACGCCTACATGTCGTACGCGTCGAAGTTCCTCATCGGACGGGAACCGGAACCCGAAGAGGCCGCCCGTATCGCGATGGACGTCATCCG
Source organism: Frankia sp. AgPm24 (assembly GCF_023243055.1). Lineage (NCBI taxonomy): Bacteria > Bacillati > Actinomycetota > Actinomycetes > Frankiales > Frankiaceae > Frankia > Frankia sp. AgPm24. The sequence goes on from NZ_JALKFW010000223.1 coordinate 14,067, forward strand.
CACGGCACCGGACGAGCTGACGCATACTGTGAAGGCGAGGCTGCGCCAGTGCGCCTCCTCGTTCTCCCCGGCCCACCATCGAATCCCCGCGGTCTCGTCCTTCCTCGAGGCGTGCCGCACCCTTCCGGCAGGCGGTACTGGATGAGGACGAAAGCCACCCTGGTTACCATCCCGACCCTCTCGACCGACCGACTGGTTATGCGTCCGTTGCGATCCAGTGACGCGCCTGGCTTCGTCACGATCTGGTCGGACACCGAGTTCACCCGCTACATCGGCGGCCGTTGTGATCCCGACAGCGTCTGGCACGCGATGGCCGGCAACATCGGCTGCTGGGCACTGACCGGCGTGGGCCCGTGGGCCGTGGTCGAACGCGCCACCGGCGACCTCGTCGGCCGCGCGGGCCTGTGGACCGAACCGGGCTGGCCCGGCATCGAAGCGGTCTGGTTCATCCGCCGGGACCGTTGGGGTCGCGGCTACGCCCGCGAGGCCGGCACCGCCGCGATCAGCTGGGTGTTCGCCGAACGACCCGAACTCGCCGAAGTGATCTCGGTGATCCTGCCCGAGAACACCGCGTCCGTACGTGTCGCCGAACGCCTCGGCATGACCTGCGCGCGCCTTCAGTACCTGCACGGCGAGGAGCATGCCGTCTACGCCATCAGCCGGGCCGCCTGGTTCGACCGGCTCGCCGGAGCCGTGCCCCGCGGTGTCGCCGAGCGACCCGCCGCCGCGGCCGGCCTGCCCACCCCGCCGCTGCCCGCCCACAGCTCCACCTGATCCCCTGAACCGTCTGATCCACCCGAACCACCTGATCCACCCGAACCACCTGTGTCGCCTGGGCCGTCCGAGTCACCTGAGTCATCCCCCACCTGACTCATCCACCGTGACTCGCCCGTCGCCTCCCCAAGGCACCTGGGACACCGACCGCACGACGCCCGGCCCGACCACCCCGCTCCACCTGGCCCGGACGCCCCGCGGTCGGGCAGGCCGCCGGCCGATCACCCCGATCGACCGCGCCCTGCCTGACCGACCCCGCGCCCTGCCCGGCCAACCCGCACCCGCGTGGCCGGCCCGCCTGCCCTGCCCCACCGGCCCGCCTGCCCTCTTCGACGAGCCCGCACGCTCTGCCCCGCGGGCCCGCCCGCACTGCCCGGCGGGTTCGCGTCCCGGGCCGTCCATCCTCGCGTCCCGGGGTGAGCGACGCCGCGGCGCGGACGCGGTCTCGTCTGGCGGACCATCCGGCCTGGAGCTACCTTCGGTGACGAGACGGGCGCATCTCTGGAGGTCGGGCCATGGCGAACGTGCGGCACGCAGTACCCCGCGGGCAGACGAACCATCCGGACGACGTCGACGGGAGCCACCGCGTCGACGGCCCGGCCAGCACCGACGGTCTGGCCAGCACCGACGGTCTGGTCGACTGGGACATCACCACCGGGGTGGGCATCACCGCGCTGGCCGTGGCCGCCGCCCGGGCGGTGGAAAGCGGCCAGCCGGACGCGATGTGTGACGACCCGTGGGCGGCGGCGTTCGTGCGGGCCGCCCACCTGCCGCATCCGATGCCGACGACACCCGCGGAGGTGGGCGACCACGCGTTGCCGGACACATGGATGCTGACCAACCGTTACCTGGGCATCCGAACGAAGTTCCTCGACGCGATGGTCACCGGGGCGCTCGCGGACGGCATCCGTCAGACGGTCATTCTCGCCGCGGGGCTGGACACCCGGGCGTTCCGGTTGTCGTGGCCGGCGGGAAGCACCGTGTTCGAGATCGACCAGCCACGGGTGCTGGCCTTCAAGCTGGCGGTGCTGCGGGCCCGGGGCGCGGTGGCGGGCTGCGTCCATCATCCGGTGCCGGTGGACCTGCGCCGGGACTGGGCGATGTCGCTGCGGGCGACCGGGTTCGACCCGGACACGCCGACGTTGTGGCTGGTCGAGGGGCTGACGCCGTACCTGCCGGCGCAGGCCGAGCTCCAGCTGCTGGCCGGGGTGGACGCCCACTCCGCCCCGGGCAGCCGGATCGCCGTGGAGGAGGCCCGGCGCATTCTGACCGCGGTCAGCGACGCCGAACTCGACGGCGCCCGGGACCGGTGGGGTGTCGACATGCGCGCGCTCGTCCACGACGACGACGATCGGGACGCCGCGGGAGTGCTGCGTGGGCTCGGATGGACGGTCAGCGCCGAGGGGATCGCCGCGGTCGCGCGGCGTTACGGCCATCCCGTCGCCGACGCGTTCGCGGTCACGGCGCAGGCGAGTCAGTTCGTGACCGCCGAGCGCCCGGGCGCAGCCGCTCCCACCCGGCCACGGTGACGGCCAGCAGCCCGAAGGCGGCGCCGGTGAGGCTGACCCCCGTCCATCCGCCATGGCTGTAGGCGGCGTCGGCGGCCAGGGAGCCCAGCAGACCCCCGGTGAAGTAGGTGGCCATGTAGGCGGCGGTCAGCCGGCTTCGGGCCTCGGGGCGCAGCGCGTAGATCTCGCTCTGGTTGGTGATGTGCAGCGCCTGCACCGCCAGATCCAGCACCAGGACGCCGACCACGAGTCCGGCCAGGTGCTGACCGCCCAGGCCCAGCGGCAGCCAGGACACCAGCAGCAGCCCCGCCGAGCCGAGCGTGACCAGGCTCGCCCGCCCCCGGTCGGCGGCCCGGCCGGCCCCGGCGGCGGCCAGCACGCCGACCAGGCCGAGCAGACCGAACAGGCCGATGACACCGGTCGAACAGCCGTAGGGCGCCGCGCTGAGCAGGAACGACAGTGGCGTCCACAGGACGCTGAACCCCCCGAACGCCGCCGCCCCGTAGATCGCGCGTCGGCGCAGCACCGGTTCGTCCCGCAGCAGTCGTCCCACCGACGCCACCGCCTCGCCGTAACGCGGGGCGGCGGTGGCGTCCGGGCGGGGCCGTTCCGCCGGCAGCCGGACGGCGAGCACCACGCACATCACCACCTGCACCCCACCGGCCACCCAGTACGGGGTGCGCCAGCCGCCCAGATCCGCGAGCCAGCCCGCGGCCGTGCGGGCCAGCAGGATGCCCATCAGCAGCCCGCTCATCACCGTGCCCACGACCTTGCCGCGCTCGGCGTCCCCGGCCAGACTCGCGGCGAAGGCCACCCCGACCTGCGCGCTGACACTCAGCGCCCCGACCGCGATACCCGCGGCGAACAGCTGCGCCGGTGAGCTGGCCGTGGCCAGCACGACGAGGGCGGCGGCCTGGCCCGCGGTGAGCAGCGGGATGAGCCGGCGGCGGGCCACCAGGTCCCCGACCGGCACCAGCAGGCACAGCGCCACCAGATAGCCGGCCTGGGTGACGGTCACCAGCAGTCCCGCCGCCCCGGTGGACATCCCCAGGTCGGCGCGGATGTCGTCCAGCAGGGGTTGGGCGTAGTACATCGCCGCGACGCTGAGCCCGGTGCTCACCGCCAGCAGCGCGACCAGTCCCCGGCCGATCGCCGTGGTCGCCGTGGTCGCCGGGGTCGCCGGGTCGGCCGGTGGCGGCCGGGTCAGGCCGCGGGAAGGTGCGTTCCGCTCGATCACGTCCCCAGCGTCGCCCCGCACGGATAACCTGTCCAACAGAACAATCAGCTTGGTTTCATCGGTGGGGGTGATGAGGTCGAGCACCGCGACCGCGCCGCGACGCACCATGAAGCGCACCGTGATGGACCCGAGGAGGGGCATGGTGGAGCTACGGCAGCTGGAGCACTTCCTCGCGGTCGCCGAGGAGCTGCACTTCACCCGGGCCGCGCGGCGGGTGAACATCGTCCAGTCGGGGCTGTCGTCGTCCATCGGGGCGTTGGAGAAGGAACTCGGCGCGAAGCTGTTCGTCCGCAGCACCCGGGCCGTGCGGCTGACCCGGGAGGGTGAGGTGCTGCTGACCGAGGCGCGGCGGGTCCTGGCCGCCGCGCAGTCCGCGCGCACGGCCGTCGCCGGGGTCGTCAGCGGGGTGCGCGGACCGCTCACCATCGGGATCATGCAGAGTTTCCGGCGTGGGGTGACCGACGCGCTCGCCGCCTTCCACACCGCCCATCCCTCGGTGGACCTGCGCGTGGTGCAGGCACCCACGGTGATCCTGCTCGACCGGGTCGCCGGCGGCCGTCTGGACATCGCCTTCGCCTGCGTGGCGGAACCACTGGCGGCGCTGGAGGTCACCCCGCTCGACTCGGAGCCGATGGTGTTCGCCTGCCACGCCGGGCATCCGTTCGCCGCCCGGTCGTCGGTGACGCTCGCGGACGCCGCCGGCGAGTCGTTCGTCGACTACCCACCGGGATGGGGTGCCCGCACGATCGTCGACGCCGCGTTCACCGAACTCGGCATCAGGCGCCGCCCGGCCTGCGAGGTCGGCGACACCGACACCCTGCTCGACCTCGTCGCCCACGGTCTGGGCGTCGCCGTCCTACCGCCGAGCCTGAACAACCGCGTCCACGACGGTCTGCGGCTGATCCCCCTGGACCCGCCCGCCCCCATCTACCCGACGGCGATCGTCACCCCGGCCGGCGCCACCTCCACCGCCGCCCGCATCCTGCGCGACACCGTCCTTGCCCATCAGCCCGGCCAGCCCCGCTCCCCCGCGTAGCCCCGCCGTCCTGCCTGACCCGACGTCCTGCCTGACCCGCCTCGTCACGGATGGCCCCGCCGTCCAGCCTGGACCGTCGTCCCGGAGGGTGCTCAGACGCCGGGGGTGGGGGTGCGCAGCGCGGCGAGGGCCTCGGCGTAGAGGGTCTCCTTGATCTGGGCGCGGGCCGGTTTGGTCTTCGCCGCGAGCGGACGGGCGAGCTCCAGCGCGGCGCCGAGCAGACCGTCGGCGGAGGCCACCGCATCGACGATGCCGGCGCCGAGCGCCTGCTGGCCGCCGTAACGCTGGCCGGTGGTCATCGCCAGATGGGCGGTGGACGGGGCGAGCCGGGCGCGGACCAGCGCGGACATGCCCGGGGTGAACGGCAGGTCGATGTCGACCTCGGGCAGACAGAAATAGCCCCGGTCCGTGCGCATCACCCGCAGGTCGTGGGCGAGCGCCCAGATCGCGCCGGCGGCGAAGGCATGACCGTTGAGCGCGGCCACGGTGACCACCGGCGAGGCGAGAGTACGGGCCAGCAGACGGTGCACCCGGTCGAGGTAGGGGCCGACCTGATCGGTATGGCTGAGCAGCCAGTCCAGGGCAAGACCGTTCGACCAGAACCGGCCGCTGCCCACGGTCACCAACGCCCGTGGTCCCTCGGCGGCGGCGGCCTCGTCCAAGGCTGCCTCGACGGCGTCGATCCAGTAGGGATGGAACCGGTTCTCGTCATCGGGGTCAAGATGCAGCACGAACACCTCACCATCGCGCTTCATCGTTGGCATCTGCCGAACGTACCGCGATGAGCTGTGCGTCCTTGTCTCAGGATCGCGCGTCGAAGGTGCCACCCGGCCAGGTGACACGGCCAGGGACACGGCCAGCGCGGGCCTGTGGCCACCGGATCGCCGCGTGCCGGACCAGACCGGCCGTCGCGGAGTCCCCGTCGACCCTCACGGGGCGAGAGCGGCCGGGGTGGCCCATTCGGGGGCGACCGTGGTCCCGTCCACGGTGAGGCTGTAGCCACCGTCCTCGTCGAGTTGGGTGACCAGCAGGGCGAGCAGCGTCTGTAACCGGGCGAGCCGCTCGCTGTCCGGGGCGGACGGCGCGCGCAGGGCCTCGGCGAACGGGTCGAGCCAGCTGGCGAACAGCTCGTCATAGCTGTCGTGGAAGTAGGCGAATCCGACGCAGACGGTGCCGGTGCCGTCCGGCCCACGCATCAGCTCGCCGATGGCCCGCTGCTCCTCCCGCCAGAGCATGAACCGCGGCTCGCCGGCGCGCTCGGCCTTGCGCAGCGAACTGGCCCCCGCCGGCGCCCCGCCCTCCTGCGCACCGGACGGGGGATCCTCGTCGTGGAGCTGGCTGGAGAAGGCACGGCCGATGTCGGCCAGCAACGCGGCGACCAGCCGGGTGTCGGTGGCACTGTCGAAACGCAGCAACGCCAGCCGTGAGTAGAGGATCTCCAGCGTGCCGAGGTAGCGAGCGACGCAGTACACCGTGCCGAGCACGGCCAGACGCCCGCGTCGCTGCGTCGATCCCAGATAGCCCTGCAACCCACGCTCGCGGATCGTGTGCAGCCGCGCGCCCAGATCCACGACGGCGAGCAGCAGCGGCTCGCGGTAGCGGTCCAGCTCCGCCTTGGCCGCCGAGCGCTTCTCGTGGTCGCGGGCCGAGCGCTCCGACTCGAACCGCATCCGCTCCAGCTCGACGCCCTGGCGGCGCGTCCACACCGACGCTCCCACGGACACCACGACACTCGCCACCGACGTGATCAGTGCCGCGATGATGCCGGCGTCCACCGCACCCCCACCAGTCCCCCACGCTGACCCGATCCGCACCGATCCGCACCGATCCGATCCGATCCGATCCGCACCGCGCCGATCCGCACCGATCCGATCCGCACCGCGCCGATCCGCACCGCGCCGGTCCGGTCCGGTCCGATCCGGTCCACGCCGACCTGTCCCGAACCGTGCGCGTACGACTCCGTGCCGACATATCGGCGACGATCATCGTAGCGCCGCGGGGCGCCGTGCGGGTGTCTTCCACCCGGGTCGCCGTGGGGCGGCGGGCGGCTCTCAGGACCGAACCAGGGACCGCGCCAGGAACCACGTTCCAGGACCCACATCGGGAACCGTCAGGGGCCCATCTCAGGGGCAGGCCGGGCGACGATCAGCGGGCGGTGAGGGTGAGAGCGGCGGTGTGGAGCTGGCCGGCGGCGCGGAACTGCAGGTAGATCCGCCAGGCGCCGGGGCGGGGCAGCAGCGCGTCGAAGGTGAGGGTCGGGCCGCCGCGGCCGGTGGCGGACCGACCGGTCGCGTCGGGACCGAGGGGATGCAGGTGCGCGAAGGCGAGATCGTCCTGGTGGAAGGCGCTCAGGTGGGCGTAGCTGGCCAGATACGGCTGCAGATCGGTGACGGGCTGACCGTCACGGCTCACGGTGACCGTCAGCGGGCTCGTGGTCCCGGCGCGCGGGGGACCCTGCGGGGTGGCCAGGCTCAGGGTGTAGCCGTCCACGACGGTCGTGGTGGCGGGTGCGGGCACAGGTGTGGGGACGGCCGCCCCGGGCACGACGAGGGCGACGCTGAGGACGAAACGGTTGGCGCGTCCGTCCACCGCCGTGGTGAAGGCGGCGTAGGCCCGGTAGAGGCCGCTCGCGGGGGCGGCGAGGGTGGCCGTCCAGGTGCCGTCCGCGGCCATGGTCGGGTGGACGTGCTGGAATCCGACCAGGTCCGAGCGGATCAGATAGAGGTGCATCGCCGCGTCCTGTTCCTGGACGAACCGGGTGATCGCCTGACCACCCACACCGCGGATCTGGAAGCGCAGCTCGACCGGCCAGTTCGCGGCGAACTGCGTGGTCGCCGGCACCAGCCTCACCCCGCCCGCCGCGACCGCCAGCCCATCACCGGAGCCATCACCGACACCGGTGCCCTCGCCATGGGTGTCGGGCATCGCGTGTTCGGGTTCCCTCGCATGGTCGGCCGGATGCGAGGCGACAGCCGAGCCGGATGTCCGTGGGACACGGCCGGAATCGACGGCGCCCGTGGTGTCGGCACCGCAGGCGGTGACCGCGGCGAGAGCAGCCATGACGGTGGCGGCGGCGAGCGGCCGGGCAGACCGGGAACGGGCGTGCAGACGAGAACGGGAGCCGGCGCCGGAACGGGCGCGGGAACCGGGACGGGAAAAGGCGCGGGAGCGGAGACGGGGGCGGGCGGCCAGCATCGAACAGAGCCCTCCTCCGGGCGGAAAACGGGGGTCGTGCACCCGGATATCCCATTCCAGGGACACCCGGTCTCGATCACGGACGGCACAACCGGCGGGACGGCACAACCGGCGGGACGGCCCCACCAGTGCGGGAATCCCGCGCCATCAGCACGTGCGGGCGCTCGTCGACATTCTAGGAAATGCGCGGCAGGTCACCCCACCATGCGGCTCCCCCGGCAACACTGTTCCCCCGGCAACACGGCTCCCCCGGCAACACGGTGCTCTGGCGGGATGCCGAGGGTCAGCGGGATTCGTCGAGGTAACGCCGCGCCAGCACCTTGGGAGCGCGGGTCAGCCATGCTTCGGTGGTCAGTTCCGCCAGATCGGCGCTCCTGATCTCGCCGAGCCGCACCAGCACCGCAGGAAAGGCCGCGAAGTGCGCCACGGTGAAGTACACCTCGGGTTCCTCGGCGATCAGCGCGGCCCGCACCCCAAGGTCTGCGACCCGGACGGCAAGTGGCACCTCACCGGTCGCGACGACCGCGTCCGCCGCGGTTGTGCCCGCCGCGGTTGTGCCCGCCGCGGCGCGCAGGCCCTCACGGTCGGCCCGCCGCAACGGACGCTCCCAGACAAAGGTCGCCTTACGCACCCGCCAGGCGACGCTGCCGTAGGACGTCCCCTCGCTGACCTCGGGCAACCCGAGCGCGATGCGCCGCACATCCGCCCAGTCCGCCATGCGGATCACTGTAACGATCCGTCCCGGCGACCACAGCCCGACCCACGCCTCCAGCACGCGGCTCCAGCACGCGGCTCCAGCACGCGGCTCCAGCACGCGGCCGCGGGCACGAGCCTGGGCAGATGAGGGATATCGGCGCGGGCACGGGGCACAGGGCCAAGGTCACCAGGCGTCCCGGCGGTGGGCGCGGGTCACGGGATCGGACGCGGGAGGTGGCATGGCCGGCCACGGTGCGCACGACCACGACACGCACGACCAAGACATACGCCGCAGCGGCATGGACGAGGCCACGGCGAGGGACCTCCCGGGACGGGACGACAGCCGGGCGGCCGGGGTCGTACGCACCGCGATTCCGGCCCGGCTGGACCGGCTGCCCTGGGCCAGGTTCCACTGGATGATCATCATTGGTCTGGGGACCGTCTGGATCCTGGACGGGCTCGAGGTGACGATGGTCGGCGCGGTCGGTTCGCGCCTGACCGAGGACGGCAGCGGCATCGCACTGTCATCCGCTGACATCGGCACCGCCGCGGCGATCTACGTGCTCGGCGCCTGCCTCGGCGCGTTGTTCTTCGGGCAGCTCACCGACCGGTTCGGCCGCAGGAAGCTGTTCATCCTCACCCTCGGCGTCTACATCACGGCCACCACACTCACCGCGTTCTCCTGGACGCCCTGGTTCTTCTTCCTGACGCGGTTCTTCACCGGTGCCGGTATCGGCGGCGAATACGCCGCGATCAACTCCGCGGTGGACGAGCTCATTCCCGCCCGGGTGCGTGGCCGCGTCGACCTGATCATCAATGGTACCTACTGGGCCGGTTCGGCCGCCGGGTCGGGGCTGACCGTCTTCTTCCTGTCCGAGCACCACTTCGCGGCGGATGTCGGCTGGCGGCTCAGTTTCGGCCTGGGCGCGCTGCTGGGCCTGGTGATCCTCATCGTCCGCCGGCACGTGCCGGAAAGCCCACGGTGGCTGTTCATCCACGGCCAGGCCGACGAGGCCGAACGGATCGTCGGCGACATCGAGACGTCGGTCGAGGCGGACACCGGCCAGCCACTGCCACCGGCGACGAGCAGCATCACGGTGCGCCAGCGTCAGGTGATTCCGCTGCGGACGATCGCCGAGACCGCGTTTCGCACCTATCCCCGCCGGGCCGTCCTGGGTCTCGCCCTGTTCATCGGGCAGGCTTTTCTTTATAACGCGTTCACGTTCGACCTGGGCACGATGCTGACCACGTTCTACGACGTGAAGTCGTCCGCGGTTCCGGTGTTCCTGGTCGTCTACGCCCTCGGCAACTGTGCCGGGCCGCTGCTGCTCGGGCCGCTGTTCGACACGGTCGGACGCAAACCGATGATCGCCGGGACGTACCTCGCGGCAGCCGTGGGCGGCGTGGTCCTGGCGGTGCTGTTCCATTCCGGCGCGCTGACCGCGTGGACGTTCCTCGCTGTGGTGGCGGTCACCTTCTTCTTCGCCTCGGCGGGGGCGAGCGCCGCCTATCTCACGGTCAGCGAGATCTTCCCGATGGAGACCCGCGCCCTGGCGATCGCGTTCTTCTACGCGATCGGCACCGGTATCGGCGGCATCGCCGGCCCGCTGCTGTTCGGCCATCTCATCGACACCGGACGCACCGGCCCGGTGATGGTCGGTTTCCTCATCGGCGCCGCGGTGATGGCCATCGGCGGCGTCGCCGAACTCCTGCTCGGTGTGGACGCGGCCGGCCGTTCCCTCGAGGAGATCGCCGCTCCCCTGACCACCACCACGGACGAAGCGAACACCGCGGACACAGGCACCGCGGACACAGGCACCGCGGACATGGGCACCGCAGACATGGGCAGTCACGCGGGTTGCCCCCAGGGGCGGGCATGCGTCAGGCCACGGCGCATGCCCGCCCCAGGAGGCGCCCGCATCCCACCAGGATGATCGGCCGGGGCGAGTACCGGCCGGGGACTGACGGCGTGGGGATGCGGGCGGCGCGGTCAGCACACCGAGGGGGCCCACCTCACCGGGCGCGCGGACTCGGATGACGCTGGTGCGGAACCTGCACGCCGATCGGCGCGAGGCGGTTCATCTCGTCGAGTTCGTGGCGCCACAGGGTGGCGAGTCGCTCGTGGTTGGGCACGCTGTCACTGGCGGCGAAGGTGATGCCGACCCGGTCGCCGACGCCGAACAACGCCACCGACAGGTGCTGGCGCCCGGCGAGCAGCGGTCCGGTGCCGATGAGTTCGGTGACCTTGCGTCCGGCGACCTCCAGCGGACCGCGCACGGTGCGGGCGTTCGTGGCGACCATCGCGAGTTCGTGGGTGCGTCCCCCGAAACTCGCCGCGTACGACAGCATGCGTGGGGTGGCGCGCTGGGCGACCGTGGGGAAAAGGTGGTGTTCGACCAGGCCGATGCCGCCACGCTTGAGTGCCTTGGTCCGCTCGGCGATGCGGGCGAGCCGGTGGGCGGCGTCCGGTTCCCCGCACGGCAGGGCGACCCGCACACCCGAGGTGTAGTTCGACAGCACGTTCTGGTCGGCCGCGAGCCGGATGCTCACCGGCATCAGCGCGTGCACCGGACGGTCGTCGTGGCGCCATTCGAACTCCGACCAGGTGCGGACGGCACCGGCGAGCGCGGCGAGATAGACGTCGTTGACGGTGGCGTTGTGCCGGCGGGCGGCGGTGCGGATCTCACCGAGGTCGGCGGTGGTCCAGGTGTGCCGGGCGGGGCCCCGCGGCGGGCCGCCCCAGGCGTCGAGCACCCGCGTCGGTGACAGCACGTTCAGGCCACGGGTGACAAAACGCAGATAGTCGACGGCCCTGGGCCGCGCGATCGACGTGGGCAGCCCGATGTCGGGATCGTCCTCGCCACCGAAGAGCAGGTGCAGCGCCCGGTAGAGCGCGGCGCCGTCCTGGGCGATGTGACTGGTGCGGTACACCAGCACCGAGCCGGACGTCGCGCCGCGGCGCCCACCCGAACCGGTGACGTCCGACGATTCACCGGACGAGCCACCGGACGTGCCGGTGCTGTCGCAGATCAGGTAGATCTTCCACGGCTGGCTGTTCGTGTCGGTCGGCCAGCTGGCGATCTGGTCGATGGCCGCGCGGATGCGCCGATCGCCGACGGCGTCACTGTCACCGAGGCGTTCGGCCTGCTCGAGGGTCGGCAACGGGACGGCGGCGACATGGGCGTCGATGTCCATGTCGGGCTGGGAGACCCAGTGCGTCTCGGTGACGGTCGAGCGGCGGTCGGTCGGGCGGACGGTCACCGTTTCCAGCCGGTCGGTGAGCATCAGTGCCCGGGGCTGACGTACCCGTTCGGCGACGTGCGCCCGCAGGTCGGCGAGTTCCACCGGACCATCGAGGAAAAGCACCGCGCCGACATCCTGGAACTCACCCGGGTTCAGCCTGTGGAAAGCGAGGTACGCTCGGTCACCCGCGGTGAGTGGACGGGCGAACGCCCGGTTGTAGCCGGTCTTCGAGACCGAGTCGACGAGCGTCATCAGGCGCGCCCCCCATCCGAGACCGGGGAGTGGGCACACACGCTGATACCCCTCGGAACAATGCTAGCAGAACGGCGGGAAAGTGCGCCGCGCGGACCTGTACCCATGGACCTGTTTATCCCCGGGCCGTTCCGCCCTGACAACCTTGTGTCGCAGGTCTCGAGATACCAGGACGTTAAACGTGCCGCCCCCGGGAGCCCCCTCCCAGGTATCGCCATGTCAATGCAGCTGAAAAGGGGCCCACCCGCCCCCACATGGCCCGACGGTGTATCACCACGAAAAGGCCGAGCTCCTACTGCCGGCGGGGTCGCCCGAATGTCCCGCCATTTCCGGGCCCCACTGCCCTGCCCAGCTCCGACCCCCCGCACCCGCCAGCCCCGCCCCACGACGAGCGGCCTCGACCGACGTCCAGCCTCGACCAACCGACGGCCTCGACCGGCGGACGCGGCGGCCACCGGACGGGCAGGTGGGCATCCTGGGCACAGCGGGACGGACCGTCTCCCCGGGGGCGGGGGGACGGTCGGCCCACGCGAGGTGTGACCGAACGCCGGGTGACGGGCTCGTCGCCGGACTGTCCAGGGTCGTTAGGCTCGGCGTGTGAGCGAACATTTCGACGTGGTGGTGCTCGGCGCCGGGCCGGGCGGATACGTGGCCGCGATCCGAGCAGCCCAGCTCGGTCTGTCCACGGCGGTGGTCGAGGAGAAGTACTGGGGTGGGGTGTGCCTCAACGTGGGCTGCATCCCGTCCAAGGCGTTGTTGCGCAACGCCGAGCTGGTACACACCCTCACCCACGAGGCCAGGACCTTCGGCATCTCGGTCAACGGCGAACTGTCGTTCGACTACGGGGAGGCGTTTCGCCGCAGCCGCAAGGTCGCGGACGGCCGGGTCAAGGGCGTCCACTTCCTGATGAAGAAGAACAAGATCACCGAGTTCAACGGACGCGGCACGTTCCTCGATGATCACACCCTGTCGGTGGCGACGGTGGACGGCTCCACCCAGACGGTGAGTTTCGACCACGTCATCATCGCCGCCGGCGCGACCCCGCGACTGCTGCCGGGCACGTCCCTGTCGGACCGGGTGGTCACCTACGAGCAGCAGATCCTCACCGAGAAGCTGCCGCGCAGCATCGTCATCGCGGGCGCGGGCGCGATCGGCGTCGAGTTCGGCTACGTGCTCAACAACTACGGCGTGGACGTCACGATCGTCGAGTTCCTCGACCGGATGGTGCCGCTGGAGGACGTCGACGTCTCCGCGGAACTGATCAAGCACTACAAGAAGGCCGGGGTGAAGGTCCTCACCTCGACCCGGGTCGACTCGATCGACGAGTCGGGCGAGCTCGTCCGGGTCACCGTGACCGGCAAGGACGGCACCTCCCAGGTCATCGAGACCGAGAAGGTGCTGCAGGCGATCGGCTTCGCACCGAACGTCAAGGGCTATGGCCTGGAGAACACCGGCGTCGCGCTCACCGAGCGCGGTGCGATCGACGTCGACGAGTACGCGCGGACGAACGTCCCGCACATCTTCGCCATCGGGGACGTGACCGCCAAGCTGATGCTCGCGCACGCCGCCGAGGCCATGGGGATCATCGCCGCCGAGACCATCGGTGACGCCGAGACCTACCCGATCGACTACGTGATGGTGCCGCGCGCCACCTACTGCCAGCCGCAGATCGCGAGCTTCGGTTACACCGAGGCGCAGGCCCGCGAGCTCGGCTTCGACGTGCAGGTCGCCAAGTTCCCGTTCATGGCCAACGGCAAGGCCCACGGTCTCGGCGAGACCGCCGGCTTCGTCAAGATCCTCTCGGACGGGAAGTACGGCGAGCTGCTCGGCGCGCACATGATCGGCCCGGACGTCACCGAACAGCTCCCGCAGCTGACCCTGGCCCAGCGCTGGGACCTCACCGTGTCCGAACTCGCCCGCAACGTCCACGCCCACCCGACCCTCGGCGAAGCCGTCAAGGAAGCCATCCACGGCCTGGCCGGCCACATGATCAACTTCTGAGACGCCTCCGCAGTACCCGCGTCAGGCCGGCCTCGCGAACAGGCCGGCCTCGCAGGCCAGCTCCGACGATCTAGTACGCCCCGGCGGCGGCCGGCACCCGCGGACGAAACACCACGTGGGGTTCGGCCGAGCCGGGCCGCACCGCGAGAGCCGCCCGCACGGGCAGGCCGAGGGTCGCCTCGTCGGCCGGCACCCCGTCTAGCCGCCCGGACAGCCTGACCCCCTCGGCGAGGGTGACCAGCACGAGGGCGTACGGCGCACGGCCGGCGAAGGCCGGGGTGTCGGGATGCCGCATCACCAGGACGCCCTGCACCACGCCGGTCCCGTCGGCGGGCTCGAGCACCGCCGGCCCGCCGCACTGCTCGCAGGCCCGGACCGCCGCGGCCACCGGCTCCAGCCACGCCCCACACCGCAGGCAGTGACCCAGCACGAACCGCTCTTCCTGCAGCGCCGCCCACAGCGCCCCCTGCGCCGACGGCCCAAGCACCTGCGGCCGCGTCACCTCCCCCGCACCGCCCGCGGGTCCACCCGAGGCGTCAGCGCCCAGACCGACGCCGACATCCACACCCGCACCGGCCGCGGCACCCGTACCCGCGGTGGAATCGGCCGCGACACCCGCACCAGCACCGCCCCCCGCACCCGGGATCGAGGGCCGCGGCGACGCCGAAGGGTGGACGGGGTGGATCACCCGTACATGCGGCTGGCCACTGATCACTCGCTCCACACCCGCCTTCCGCGCTGGTTCCTCCCGTTCCAGCACAGCACCACCGGGCACCGAATGCCCCCGTTCCGCGCCGTCCCGCACGGCGATTACCGAACCGGCTTCCCTGCTCATGGTTCTCCCCTGGTCGCCGGTGATCCGTCCACGAGAGCCATCGGCCCGCGCCGGCGATGGCCGTGCCACCGTCGACCGCCAGGCGTCACGCCGATGCGCGTCTCTCGGGGGTGCTACGCCCGGCGGTGCCCCGCCCCGCAGCCATCGGACGGGCCACCCGCCGCCTCGGCCGCCGCAAACCCTGCCGGACGGCGGCAAACACCCTCCTACCAGCAAGTTCTATCGCAACCGGAGACGATCGCACGCGCGGGGGTGGCCCGTCCCGGTGCCCGCGCCCGGGGATACCAGACCGGTGGTACCCGGGGCCCGCCGTCCAGGCATGGACGCCCGGTTCCCACAGCGGCGGCCCCGCCGGCCCGGCACCCTCGTGACCGGTGCGCCGCGATGGCCCATCACAACCGGTACTGGCGCAACCACCCGGCACGCGTGGCCGTATGGCCCCCAGCCGGGCCAGCCGGCGCGATCCGGAGTCAGCCGGCGCGATCCGCGGGCGTCGCGATGTCGCGCGCCACGTCGATCGTGCCGACCGGCTGGCCCGGGAGCATGCCCGGCTGCGTGGGGATGAGGGCTGACTGGAAAACGGCGGCAGCTGACTCGGCCGACACCAGAACCTAGGCCTGTCCCGGATGAGATCCAGACGGGACCAGCGCGACACCAGACTGACCCAGCGCGACACCAGACTGACCCAGTCCGGCACCAGGCTGACCCAGTCCGGCACCAGACTGACCCAGCGCGGTACCCGCTTGATCCAGTGCGGCACCAGCCCGGTCCAGGAGGGGAGCGGTCTGGACGGGGAGGGACTCCGTCGGGGTGAGGAGACGCTCGATCTCCGAGGGCGCCCAGTATCCGGCGGCACCCGGGCGAGCCGCGAGGTAGGCGGCGATCTGCGCGGCGGGCCAGCCGTGCGCCTCGCGGATGCCCGCGGCCAGCATGGTCAGGTAGCCGCCGGACGGCACGGACGGCTCGACGTCCGCCATCTGCCAGGGTGCGGTGAAGGTCAGCACCGGGACCCCGCCGCTGTGGCCCACCAGCACGAGGGTCTCGTACCGACCGGATCCGATCTGGGCCCGCCCGGTACGCAGCACCGCGGCCAGGTCGAGATCGGCTTCGGGCGTGCGGTGCATCTCCTGCGCGGCGACGTCGGCGAACTGCCCGGCGGTCAGCAGGTAGGCGCGGCCAGCGGTCTCCCCCGCCGCGGTGGGGTCGTAGAAGGAAACCCCACCGGTCCAGATCGCCGACTCCGAGGCGAAGTACATCGCTCCCGGCAACATGACCGGCATGGCGAGGCGTGGTGGCCGCGGATCCCGACAGCCCGGATGCCGGTGGGTGCTGCCGGGAGGGCAGCCGCCGGCCAGATAGTAGGTGAGCCGCGCGAGGCGCATGTTCGAGCCGTAGCTGGCGTACCAGACCAGCGCCGGGCCGCCCGAGCCGCCGGCCGCGCCTTCCGGTCCTGCCGCACCTGGCAGGCCGGCCAGGCCCGTCTCGCCATCGGAATCGGCCAAGCTGACCGGTGCGGTCAGGGGAAGGGACTCGCGCATGACCCCAGCATGAACACCCGTCGCCCCAATGGCCACGAGAACCCGACACTGCAGTGCCCCATCGAATGCCCGCCGCTGTCGTGGCCTCGGCCAAACCCGCCGGTGACGTCGACGGCTGCCCATGCGAGGCCAAAACGTCATTGTCGTCACACGCACGCACGGGGAAGCCGCACGAAACACCGGGCATCTCTCCTCCCCTTCCTTCGCACCGCTGGCGTGCGTCGATCGATGCGTCTCGGCGGGCAGGGCCGCGTCCCGCCCGGCCCCCGGACTGCCTCGGCCGCGTTCCACCCAACGCGCCCACCGCGAGGGAACCCTCCGGTGCGCCGTTCCAATGGGCACAGGCCTCACGAGCCCAACCGTGAACGGCTCCCGATGCCCACGAGCACGACAGGACGACAGGCGGAACGGCACGCTGGCACCACTCCGTCGCCCCAATGGCCCTCAACACCGCCTCGCACCTATGCCGTGGAGAAAAGATCGGGACGCGGCTGGCTATACGGATTGCGCCGGGGGCGACGTTGCGGATCGATATGCTCCGGAGGAATGAACGTGGGGCGCCGATCCACGTCCATGACAATATCCCAGTGCTCGTGATGCACCCGGTTGTGATGATGCCCGCAGAGAAGCACGCCGTTATCCAGCGCGGATTCGCCGCCATCCAGCCAGGAGACCACATGATGCGCATCCGTCCATGACGGGGGCCGATCACAGCCGGGGAACGCACATCCCTGATCCCGCTTGATCAGGGCCCGGCGGATATGCGGCGGGAACGTGCGCCGCGCCCGGCCCACATCCAACGGCACCCCGTTCGGGTCCAGCACGATCCGGCTTACCACCGCATCACAGACGATCCGGCGCAGCACATCGCGGGGCAACGGAATCCGCCAGTTCGTCACGGCCGGTTCGCAGCCGTGCTCCACCAGGGTCTCCCACCCCACCGTGACCGTCAGATGCGGCCGGGTCCCCCCTGAGGACGGCACCGAATCGGCTGACAGCGCCCGATGCGCGAGCTCCACCAGCGCATCCGCCCGGCGCCGAGCAGGACTGCGCTCATCACGGATTCCATCGGCGCTCGGCGCGGGGGCGGACAGACCATCGAGCGCGGTGCGCAGCAGGCCTGCGCCCTCAGCGTCAAGTTCCCCACTGATCAGCGTCGTGCCTGAGGCCGTATCGGCGAACGTCAGGCGCCGCGCCGCATGCGGATCCACCGGGGCGCCACCCGCGTCACCACCACCATCGCCGCTCTTCTTCGTGCCGGGCTTGCCACGGCCCTCGTGCTCACCCGTCAGCGCATCCGCCTCGGGATCGTCCCCGCCCGGGGAGTCATCCACGTACGTGAGGCGCTCGCGAATCTCCACGCCGTACTTCTGCAACTCGCGGCGATCCATGAACTGGGCCGCTTCCAGCATCAGAGCTTCGGCCTTCGCGACGGCTTCCTGGGGCAGATCCTTCGGAAGCCGGCGCAACGCCTCAACGATCGACCGGGCGTTCTCCGGACCCAGTCGCCCGTCGGCCAGCGCCTGGCCGACCGCCCGATAGGGACCTTCGACGGTGTCGCGGGCCAGCGCGATCTCCCGTTGCGCATCATCGCGGGTCATCTGCAGGCGGTCGCACATCCAGGCCGGCAGATCATCCGAGCCCGTACTCGCGGCGAACCCACGGGCCCCGGCCTCGACCAGTACCTGGCTGCGGGCGGCAACCACCTGGGAGGCCAACGCCCGTACACCCTCCAGTACCTCACCGACGTCCTCGTTCGACCACTGCCATGACGGCGATGACAACAGATCCGCCATCACCTCCGACAGCGCCGCCAGACACTCGACCGGACCGGACCGCGTTCCGGAGCCAGCTGCCGCGACTGCGCCGGCAACCGAATCCGGGCCAGCGCTGGCGCCAGCTACCGATCCTGAACACGGTTCTCCTGCCGGAATCGGATCCGCCGCACCACCGGCCGACAGCTCGTCGCCACCGGACAGGAGAACCCGGCCGGTCGCTCCGGGAATCAGATGCCGAACACCGGCGGCCATGGAACCGGAGGCGACTTCACCAACCTTCCCGGCGGAGCCGGGAGGCGGCGCAGGGCCGTCCGGAGAATTTTCCTTGAACATCATGAACACAGCATCTACCACGCACACTTCGATGTCGAACGCTAGTTCGAACCATCTGATGTCTAGTCCGAACAGGCCACACGTCCACAGCAGGACCAGCGGGCCCTCCGAACAGGCCAGCCAACAAGAGCACCAGCAACACCGGTCGCATATCACCAAAGAACCCTGGAGTCCTACAGGAAGCACCGGACAGCGAGCACGAGAAGAAGAAGAAGTTCATTCCGCCAGAAGTTGCCAACCCCAGAATGGGAATTTATTTCCATCTCGGGACTCCGGAGCACCACCCTGGATCTCCGAACACCCTTGCCAGCCTTGCGCTTCCGGGTGATCTTAATACCAGGCCAACCACGCCATCCACCTATCGCCGCAAGGCGCCGAGGAGTCCCGTACAGGATGCAGCGAAAGGAGGAGCACAGACCCACGAACTGACCGTTCCGGCGCAGAAATCTTTACGCTAACTACCGAGCCCCGTGGTCGGGATACTGAACTGCGTCACGACCCGAGCGCCAAGATCAGTCAGTCTGTCCGGCCCGACGCCCGGATTACTGCTTCCTTTACGACTCTCCAGATAGTCAAGTGTCGCCTGGTCAACGAGCATCACCCGGGCAATATATGTGATGCCCATCGCGTATGCGTATCCCAGGTAGGGCTGGGTCCAGTTGGAGCACTTCACGTCGTCGTACATCTTGTACTTGTAGAAATCCTGGTTGTAGCCAGGTGTCTGGTGGATGTCGCGCGAGTACGGATCCGCGCGATACACGACGATCAGATGCTGGCCAGCCGGGATGTCACCGGCCCGAAGGATCGCCAGGTGCAGCACGATGTTCGGGCCGTTCGCCCTGATCTGGTACGACACGGAGGGTATAGAGACACCGGAGACCTCGTCGCCCAACAGACTTGGGAAGATGGTGCGCGTTCCCAGCGAGCCGCTGGGAACACACGGCGCGACGGGCGGCACCTTGGTCGGCGGCGACAATGCGCTCGGCGCGGAGGAGATTCCGCCGGTAGCTCGCAGCGCGTCGCTTCTCGTCGGTTTGGCGCCGTCCGCCAGATCGCTGGTGATGTGCTGGCCTGGTGCCCCGTTCGGACCTGGCGAGGTGCGCGGGTTCGGAGGCGACGGATCGGAGAGCGAAGGAACAGCGTCAGCGGCAGGCGCCATGGAAAACGCTGACGCGGGCGTCGCCGACGTCGGAGATTCGCCGCGGCCCTTCTCGGTCATGCGCCAGGCGACTATCAGGCCGAGGACGACCAGGAGCAGTAACACCGTGGCCGTCGGCCACCCCCGTTGTCGAACGGTCCACCGCGCACCCGCGCTGCTCCCAGCCGCACCAGCTGCTGCGTCGGCCCGGCTGGCACCGGTGGCCATGGTGGGGGACAGATCAGCGCCACCTTCGGCACCAGCACCGGAGGCCAGCCCACCGGGATCAACCAACCCAACAGGATCGCCCAGCCCACTGGAGTCGGCTCGCTCGGCGAGTTCGTTCGGCGCTATGGGATCGGCGTGCTGGGAGAAGGCCCGCAGCAGGACCGGGTTCTCCGGGAAGTCTCGAAGGGCCGCGGCCAGGACACGACTACGGCCGTTGTGCAGCACGCCGCCAGCGAGAAGCTCACCAACTTCGTACCAAAACACATATGGACTGTTCCCGTGCATAACGGGCATTCGATAGGGTGGAAAGCCTGCTTCGAGGAGCAGCTGGCGGGCAGCCGTGGGGCTGGCGAACAGCGTCGCCAGGGCACGACGCTCCGATTCGTTCAGCGTCGGATTCGCGCTGTCATGGCGGGACATGGCCGGCCTGCCTCTGGACGCGGGCCGTTGTCAGCCGCGATCGATCACCTGACCAGGCAGATGGTAGCAGCGCCGCGAACATGACAGCGATACCCGTCCCGTCGTGGACGACATGGCAAGCTCGGATCAGAGCTGGCGAACAGGTGACTGGAGCCGAACCAACCGGGTCAGGGTCGAACAGTTGGGTCAGCGTGGCGAACGGCCACGGGCCCGAACGGCGATCGGGTAACACGGTGGCGACGGCTCTGGGCCGGGAGACACATCACCGGGACGGGATGACGGTGGGATCACCTATACGTGATACTTACGCTTCAGCCCCAGGAGAATATGATTCTTTGGCTGATCTCGCAGTGCCTCGGCAATGATCTTCCGATAGGGGTCCCCGATCATGCCGTTCCCGACCCTTTCCAGCGTTGATCGCCACAAGTCGATCCTGGACGTCGCGGATGTCGTGGGCAGCAGCGCGTAGATCGGTATGCCAACTCTCGAAAGGAGGATTCCAGGCTCCGGGTAGCGCCCGGCAAGTACCTTTGCCAGCAGCTCGCGATCCTGGCCATCGATCGCGATGTGAGCGATGGCCTCGTCGACCCGCCTCGGCACCGGACAGAGCGTCTGATCATCATCCGATCCAGTGGTACTCGGAGCCGTCCGAGCGGCGGCGAGCGGCAACGAGGCAATGCCTGCGAAGGCCAACGCCACCAATGCCTCGAGGAGGATCCTGGCGAGCCCTGCCAGGTCCACACCGAACACCCGGGTGAGGAGCACCACCAGACCGGCACCGTCCATGGCCGCGCCGAGCACCGCCACGCCCAGCGGCCATTGAGCGGGCGGACGCATCGTCAGGACGAGAATCGCCATCATCACCGCTACACCGACCGGGCTGATCACCGATCCTGGACCGGGCCACCACGTCAGCAGGGCGACCGCCCAGGTCAGCACCAATGCCCCCGCTGCCAGCAGGACGCCCATGGAACGGACGGAGAACCCGCGGGCGCGCCCGAATTCCAGCACCGACGCCCCGGGGCTCGCCTCGTTGCTATCGCTTGGCACAGTCCGGCAATCCGTATCCGAGCTCATCGCGATAGACCGTCTCGGCCGCCGGGTGCAGCGGAACGTAGCAGAACAGGGACGAAATCCCATACTGCCGATCACCGATGTCTGTTGCCACATTGGCGAGCTTGCTGTGCACGCCCGCTCTTCCCCACATCGCTTCCGTGAGAGCCTGACGACTCTGGCTGCCCGTCAGGATCCGGGCAAGAGCTGTTACCAGGACGGTGTCGGCGGAGTCGCGGACCACCAAGCCAGCGGGCACCGCGACCGTCTCGTAGTTCCCGGAGGTGAGGTAGTCGTCACGGAAGATCACTCCCTCTCGAAAGATCTTCTGGTCAATGTACTCCTCGCCTGCCTTCTCCTGGTAGAAGACCCGCCAGTTCTCGTTCATCTTCTCAATGTACTTCTGTGGAATATCGAGCAGGCGAGCCTTGTGGTTCTGGAGCTGCTGCGCGATCTCGTCTGTGGGCGCCGCGTTCACCCAGAGGATCGCGTCGACCGGTTCCCGTCCGCTGCCCAGGTGCGCGAAACCCTCCTTGAGGCTCTCCTCCTTCACCCGCAGCGGCGTGTTCGGACAGAGCTTGCGGTAGAAGACCTCGGTCACCTGCCGGGAGCCGGACAGTGGAAAACCCACGCTGAGCGGCCGGCCGCAGAGCTCCTCGACCGTCCGTGGCGCACCGGGCTGGTCCGCCACAGCGATCTGCAGAAGATCGTCGAACACCGGGCCAACCGTGCGTAGCCCCCGGATCGGGTTCTGCTTCTGCGGCGGTCGTACTCCGGGCGTCTCGCCGGGGAGAAACTGATACACGCCGTACGTGGCATCCACCGCGACGTTCAGTTTGGCTATGGCTACTCCGCATCGGCCGGCCTCGTTCTCCTCCAGCCGGTATAGATTGTCGGCGCCGCCGGCGGTGACCTGCGGCAGTACCTGCGGCTGCGGCGCCCCGCCCGCCCTCAGCGCGGCTTTGATCTGCGTGGCCAGCTCCCCGGCGAAACGCCAGTACGGCGACTGTCGGTTGCCGATGAAGATCTGTACCGTCGTGCAGCCCGAGCCCTGCACCTGGCGCTCCGACCGCACAGGCGTGGGGGCGGGAGCCGGCCCATGGATCTCCACCAGCAGCAGCGCCAGGACGAACGCGACCATCACCACGATTGCGACGACAATACGAGGCTTTTGCCCGAATTCGCCCGGAGACTTCTCGTCCGCCATAGCCAGGTCCCCCACGGCCCGACGCACGCCCCCGCGGCGACTCGCCCGATTGCGGACGAGGTACGTCAAGCTGTCATCAGTTTACCCTCGGCACAAATCCCGGCGGACTCCTACCCCGCTGTGTGTCGGGTCGTCACCCGGCGATGCGAACGCTGTCGGAAGTTGTGTCAGGCAGCGATACCGGCGGCACGCGGCTGCTCGACAATGCCGTCCGCAGCGGCCTGGGAAGTGAGTGCGGTGGTGTCGAGGCGCACCTCGACGCGCTCGGCCGGCTCGTAAGCGCCATCGACACCGGTGACACTGGCCAACTTGTCGCACCGTGCCTTCGCGTAGAGGCCTTTGGCGCCGCGTTCCTCGCCACCGGCCGCGCGGCGAGATCATCGATTCCCTCGACCGTCTCCAGGTCGCTGATCAGGGTGGACCTTCATACCAGGGGTGTGCAGACCGGATTCACGACGTCCTCGAGCTGAAGCCCGACGACCACAGCCGCGCTGTGAGGGGCGGCTGTGCCGCGCAACCGCCCCTCGTTCCCCCGCGGCCTCGTTCCCCCGCGAGCTCGACCGGTTCGATGCGGCACCGAAGGCGTTGGGTCAGGTCTCGTTCGCGCCTTCCTGGGATGGTCGCCACGGGCCCGCGAGGTGGCCACCGTCGACGACCATCTGGGCCCCGGTGATGTAGCTCGCCTCGTCTCCGGCCAGGAACAGCACCAGCGCGGCGACCTCCTCCGGCCGGCCCAGCCTGGGGATGGGTTGCCATTCCACCAGCCGCTGGACGTAGGCCCGGAATACCGCCGGAATGTGCGGTGTGTCAATGACCCCGGGGTACACCGCGTTGACCCGAATGCCCGCCGGCCCGAGTTCCCGGGCCGCGGAGCGGGTGAGCCCGGTGAGCGCGGCCTTGGTCGCCGCGTAGCTGGACAGCCCGGCGATACCGACCAACCCGTCGATCGAGGAGATGTTCACAATGGCACTGGCGCCCTGCCGGCGCATCGCGGCGGCGACCGCTCGGGTGCCGTAGAAGGCGCCGTTGATGTTCACGTCGACCATCTGGCGGTGCTGTTCGAGCGGCAGGTGCTCAAGCGTGCCGACCGCGGCGACGCCGGCATTGTTCACCAGGACGTCCAGGCGCCCCAGCGGGCCAACACGCTCGCGACGACCGGGCTCCCAGGCGGCCGCGTCGGTGACGTCCAGGTGGGCGAAGACAGCCGCCTCCCCGAGTTCGGCGACCAGCGCGGGACCGCCCGTGGAGTCGATATCGGCGACCACCACGCGGGCGCCCTCCGCCACGAACAGCTGCGCCTGCGCCTTGCCCAGGCCACTCGCGGCACCCGTGATGAGCGGGACCTTCCGTGCCAACCTGTCCGCCGTTGCGGTCCCTTCCTGCCGATTACGCCGGACGTTCCTCGAGCGCGACGACCGCGAACGGGCGCCGGGTCTCGGACAGCCCGACGACCGTCGATCTGCACTTCCGGCGGGTGGCCGGGCCGAGGACGACGCTGTAGCCGAGTTCCCGAACGGCGGCCGCGGCCTGTTGATATATCGGCGACCATGGTGGCCGCCGGGGTCAGCTCCTGGGCTTCGTCCACGACGAGGATCGCTCGGCGAGAGCGCCGAGAGCTCGGTCGAGGGCGCCGGGGTAGATCGGTTCGGGCTGGGTGACGGCGTCCAGGCTGCGCAGCTCCTCCTCGGTCAGCACGAGGCTCGCGGCACCGAGGTTGTCCTCCAGCTGCTCGATCCGGCTCGGCCCGACGATGACGGACGTGACCCCGGCTGGGCCAGCAGCCAGGCCAGCGCGACCTGGGCCATCGAGACGCCGTGTGCCCGGGCGACCAGGTCCAGGGCGGCGCGGGCCGCGCGCAGGGTGGGACCGGGCAACGGCGACATCGTGCCCATCCGGCGGCGCCCCGGGGCGCTCGGGGTGTCCCGCCATCCGGTCAGCTGACCCGCGGCCAGCGGGCTGCAACACAGGACGCCGACGTTGTCGGCCTGGCGGTACGGCAGGAGTTCGTGCTCCAGATCGCGGTGGACCAGCGAGTAGCTGCACTGCGTCGAACTGGTCAACGGCGCGTCGCGGGCCCGCTGCCGGGCCTTGACCTCACCTCGACATCAGCTTCTACGGTGACCTCGAAAGCACCCACGCCACGGCATCCCCGCCCCATACGCGCCACAGGCCACAGGCCACCCTGCCGCACCCCGAAAGGCACACCATGGTCTTCACTCCGGACGAGCTCGAGTACCTGCGGTCCCAGCGTCTCGGTCGACTCGCGACCCTCGCGCCCGAGGGCACCCTGCAGAACAGCCCGGTCAGCCATACCGTCGACGAGGCCACCGGTGTGATCAGTATCTACGGCTACCACCTCGGCGACACCCGCAAGTTCCGCAACGTCGCCGCGAACGGGCAGGTCGCCTACGTGGTGGACGACATCGCGTCGCTGGATCCCTGGTCGGTGCGCGGCGTGGAGATCCGCGGCACCGCGCAGGCCCTGCGCGACATCACCGCGCCTGCCCCGCATCTGAGTCCCGAGGTGATCCGCATCCATCCGCACCGGATCATCAGCTGGAACCTCGGCGCCGACGGCGCTCACAGCTCCCGCCGCACAGTAACTCCCGCCGCCCAGTAACTCCGACGACACAGGGCTCCCACGACACAGGGCTCCCACCACCCAGTGGCTCCCACCGCGCCGGGCCCGGCCGAGTCCTGATCCGGCCACGCGAGCCCGCCACCACGCCCCTCGCGGACACTTATAGTCGTGCCCCAGACACGATAAGTTGACATCCCGACTGCGACCGCACACGTCCTTCTCCCGGACCATCGAGAGACGCAGACGCAGGACGGACGGGACGCGGGACGCGGCAGGGTGCCAGAACAGGGAGCGACGGAATGTGCAGGCTCTTCGGACTGATCAGCGCCCCGCGGGCCACCCGGGCCACGTTCTGGCTGTTGGACGCGCCGGACAGCCTCGACGAGCAGAGCCGCCAGAACCCGGACGGGACGGGCCTGGGCTACTTCGACTCCCGTGGACAGCCCGAGGTGTTCCGCCAGCCGATCGCGGCCTGGCAGGATCGGCAGTTCGCCGCGCAGGCCCGCCACGCCCGGTCGACCGCCTTCGTCGCACATGTGCGGCATGCCTCCACCGGTGAGATAGCGGTACCCAACACCCATCCGTTCGAGCGTTCGGGCCGGCTTTTCGCGCACAACGGGGTGATCGAGGGCCTGGACGTCCTGGAACGCCATCTCGGCGCGGCCGGGATGGCCGACATCGGCGGAGCCACCGACTCCGAGCGACTGTTCGCCCTGGTCGACCGGGAGATCGACAACGCCGGTGGGGACGTCACCCGTGGCATCACCACCGCGGTCCGCTGGGTGGCCGGCGCACTGCCGCTCTACAGCATCAACCTGCTGTTGGCCACCGCCACCGACCTGTGGGCCCTGCGCTACCCCGACACCAACCGGCTCTACCTGCTACGCCGTCCCGCCGGTGGTCAGCACGGCGATCGGGCCCTGCACCACGCCGACGCGACCGGCGCGACCCGGGTGCACGCCCCGGATCTGACGGTGGCCCCGGCCGTCGTCGTCGCGAGCGAGCCGATGGACGAGCACCCTGGCTGGCGGGCGCTGGCCAGCGGCGAACTCCTGCACGTCGGCGCGCACGGCGAGGTGACGTCCACGATCGTCCTGCCCGACCCGCCGGCCCACCCGCTGGCCCTGACCGACCTGCGCCCCGCGGCCGCCGCCTCCCAGCACACGCTCTGACCAGCACACGCCCTGACCAGCACACGCCCTGACCGGCACACGCCCTGACCGGCACCGACCGCGTCCGAACCGTGGCTGGTTCGAAGCGAGGCGCCGAGCCGATGCGCGACTGGTCCAGTCCATGGCCGCCACCGCGACGCGACGCCGCATAACGGTAACCTCATCGGCGCATTCTTGCCCATCACGCCACCAGTAATGACATGCACCTGGAAAGGCGTGTGCGCATCCGGTGGAACGTCGCTCCCGGCCATCCGCACAAGGCGCCTCCGGGCGCGGTGAGAAGGATTTATCACCGCAGTAACGCGGATGCAGGGGTGAGTCAACAGAAGACCGACACCATCGTCTGCGTGGTCGACAAAAAGCGGCTGGTCGTCGTGGGTAACGGAATGGTCGGGCAGCGTTTCGTCGAACAGCTGCGCGCACTCGACACCGCCCGGCTCTGGCAGATGACGGTGTTCGGCGCCGAGCACCAACGCGCCTATGACCGGGTGGCGCTGTCGTCCTGCTTCGACGGTGTCGACCCGCGGGACCTCGATCTGGTGGCCGACGACTGCTACGACGGCCAGGACTACGTCCTGCATCTGGCCGAATCCGTGGTCGCCCTCGATCGCGGCGCGCGGACCGTGACGACCAGTCGCGGCCGGACGGTCGGTTACGACGCTCTCGTCCTGGCCACCGGCTCGTCCGCGTTCGTCCCACCGGTGCCCGGCGCCGCCCTGCCGGGCTGTTTCGTCTACCGCACCCTGGACGACCTGGCCGCCATCCGCGCCGCCGCCGAACGCGCCACCGGCCACGCCCCCGCGCGCGGCGGCCCATCACGCGGGCTCGTCGTCGGCGGTGGACTGCTCGGTCTGGAAGCCGCCCGCGCGCTGCGTCAGCTGGGCCTCGCCGTCCATGTCGTCGAGATGGCGGACCGGCTCATGCCCCTGCAGGTGGACGTCGGCGGCGGCGCTCTGCTGCGCCGACTCGTCGAGCACCTTGGCGTCACCGTTCACCTGGGTACCTTCGCCGCCGCGATCACGGTCCCACCAGCAGCCGCCGAACCGATCGCAGGCACCGAGCCGCCCATCGGCGGTGCGGCGGCCGTCGCCACCGCGGGAGCCGGGGGTGACGGACCGGCGGGGGGCGCATCCGGCCCACTGACGGTGTCGCTGGGTGACGGGACGACGTTGGCGGCGGATGTCGTCGTCTTCGCGGCGGGCGTGCGGCCGCAGGACGCGCTGGCGCGGGACGCGGGGCTGGCCGTGGGCGGGCGGGGCGGGATCGTCGTCGACGGGGGCTGCGCGACCGCGGATCCGGCCGTGTTCGCGATCGGCGAGTGCGCGTGCATCGACGGACGGGTGCACGGGCTGGTCGCGCCGGGATACGCGATGGCGACGCTGCTGGCCGAGCGCCTGCTCGGCGCCGAGGGCCGTGAACTGGGCGCCACGGACACCTCCACCAAGCTCAAGCTGCTCGGCGTCGACGTGGCGAGTTTCGGAGATGCCCTGGCCGGCACCGCCGGAGCGCTCGAGGTGACCGTCAATGACCCGGTCGCCGGCAGCTACGCCAAACTCGTCGTCTCCGACGACGCCTCCACTCTGCTCGGCGGGGTCCTCGTCGGCGACGCGTCCCGTTACGCCCTGCTGCGCCCGCTGGTGGGACGTCCCCTTCCGGGCGACCCGCTTGCCATGATCGCCCCGACCGGTCCCGACTCCGCCACCGGCGCCGGTGTCGGGGCGGTCGGGGTCGCGGCGCTGCCCGTCGACGCGATGGTCTGCTCGTGTCACGCGGTGACCCGGGGCGCGATCGACACGGCCATCGGCGAGTCCGGACTGACCACCGTCGCCCAGGTGAAGGACTGCACCCGGGCCGGCACCGGCTGCGGCTCGTGCGTGCCGATGCTGTCGGCGCTGCTGGCCGAGTCCGGTGTGACGGTGAACCCCGCGCTCTGCGAGCATTTCGATGTCTCCCGGGTGCGACTCGCCGAACTGGTACGTACCCAGGGCATCACCACGTTCAGCGAGCTGGTCTCCCGGTACGGCCGCGGCCGCGGCTGTGACATCTGCAGGCCAGCCGTCGCCTCCATTCTCGCCAGCCACGGCAACGGCCATATTCTGGACGGCGAACAGGCCGCCCTCCAGGACACCAATGACGCCTTCCTGGCGAACATCCAACGCAATGGCACCTATTCGGTGGTGCCGCGTATTCCCGGCGGGGAGATCACTCCGGCGAAACTCATCGCCATCGGCGAGGTCGCCCGCGACTTCGACCTCTACACCAAGATCACCGGCGGGCAGCGCATCGATCTGCTCGGCGCCCGGGTCGAGCAGCTTCCGGCGATCTGGCAACGTCTGGTCGCCGCCGGCTTCGAGTCCGGTCACGCCTACGGCAAGGCGCTGCGCACCGTGAAGTCGTGCGTCGGTTCCACCTGGTGCCGCTTCGGCGTCGGCGACTCGGTGGCTCTGGCCATCCAGCTGGAACTGCGCTACCGCGGCCTGCGTTCCCCGCACAAGGTCAAGGCCGGCGTGTCCGGCTGCGCCCGCGAATGCGCCGAGGCTCGCGGCAAGGACATCGGAGTCATCGCCACCGAGCGCGGTTGGAACCTCTACGTCGGCGGCAACGGCGGCTTTCGCCCACGCCACGCCGACCTGCTGCTGACCGATGTCGACGCCGACACCCTGGTCCGCACCATCGATCGCTTCCTGATGTTCTACATCCGCACCGCCGATCGCCTGCAACGCACCTCCGGGTGGCTCGAATCGCTTGCCACCGCCACCACCCGACCCTCCCCCGGACCTGACCGCACCGGTACCAACGGGCTGGACGGGCTGGACGGGCTGGCCTACCTGCGGGCGGTCCTGGTCGAGGACGCACTGGGTATCGCCGCCGAACTGGATGCAGCGATGGAGCGTCACGCCGCCACCTACCGCGACGAGTGGGCCGGCGTTCTTGCCGACCCGGAACGCCTGCGCCGCTTCGCGTCGTTCGTCAACGCGCCCGACACACCCGACCCGGGCATCACCTTCGTGACCGAACGCGACCAGCCCCGTCCTGTCCTGCTCCCCCTGCCGACCACCGTGCCGGCACCGCGGGCCGATGACCGGCCTGGCGCCTCCGCCGTCACACCGCGGTGACCGACACACCCGAGAATCAGATGACCGGCACGTCCACGAGGCAGCGGGCCGTGGCGGCCAGCGGGACCGCCGCGAGGAGGAGAGACAGCGAGATCATGTCCAGTTGGACTGCGGTGTGCCGGTTCGCCGACCTGACGCCCGAGCGTGGGGTGGCCGCACTGATCGGGCAGACCCAGGTGGCGCTGTTCCGTACGCACGATGATGCTCTCTTCGCACTGGGGAACCAGGACCCGTTCAGCGGAGCCTGGGTACTGTCACGGGGCATCGTCGGTACCCGGGGCTCCCGGCCGACGGTGGCGTCACCGATGCACAAGCAGGTCTTCGATCTGCGCACCGGCGAGTGCCTGGACGACCACGGCGTCGCCGTGCCCGTCTACGACGTCCGTGTCCGCGAAGGAACTGTCGAGGTGAACTGCACGTGAGTGGTGCCAGCACGCCTGCCGGGGCGGGCCCGGGGATGATCTCCGGGCCCGGCGGCGTCGAGCCGCTCACTGGCTACACCGTCGGGATCACCGCGGCACGGCGACGGGAGGAGTTCGGCGCCGCGCTGGAACGGCGGGGCGCGAGCGTCCGCTACGGACCGGCGATCCGCATCGTGCCGCTGGCGGACGACACGCGGTTGCGTGAGGCCACCGACGCCTGCCTGACCGCGCCCCTTGACCTGGCGATCGCCACGACCGGCATCGGCTTCCGGGGTTGGATGGACGCCGCCGAGACCTGGGGCCTGGCCGAGCCCCTGACCAAGGCGCTGGACTCGGCCGTCCTGCTCGCCCGTGGCCCGAAGGCTCGTGGTGCGCTGCGCGCCAGCGGGCTGCGCGAGGCCTGGTCGCCGACATCCGAATCGTCCAACGAGGTACTCGAGCACCTGATCGAGCAGCACGACCTCGACGGTCGGCGCATCGCCGTCCAGCTGCACGGCGAACCGCTGCCTGATCTGGTCGAGACCCTGCGGGCAGCCGGAGCCGACGTCATCGAGGTGCCCGTCTACCGCTGGATCGGACCCGCCGACCCGGCCCCGCTGCGCCGGGTGATCGACGCGGTGGCCACCAACGAACTCGACGCGGTCGCGTTCACCAGCGCTCCCGCGGTGATCAGCTTCCTGCGCGCCTCCCAGGAACTGGGCCTGCGCGAAGCGGTGCTGGAAGCGCTGCGCGGCCCCGTCGTCGCCGCCGGGGTGGGCCCGGTGACCTCCGGCCCGCTGCTCGCCCTCGATATTCCGGTCGTCCAGCCGGCCCGCGCCCGTCTTGGGGCGCTCGTACGCGAGATCGTCGAACAGGTGCCACGCCGCCGTGGCCTGCTGCTGCCCGTCGCCGAGGGCTGGCTCGACATCCGCGGCCAGGCCGCCGTGGCCGACGGCCGGATCGTGCCGCTGAGCCGTACCGCGATGGCTCTGCTGCGCCGCCTCGCCGCCCGGCCGGGGCACGTGGTGACCCGTCGCGACCTGCTGCCCCCGGGCGGCGGCGACGAGCATGCCGTCGAGGTCGCCATCGGACGGCTGCGGGCGGCCCTCGGCGACCCGCGCATCATCCAGACCGTGGCCAAACGCGGCTACCGCCTCGCCTTCGATCCCGAACGCGCCGCCGTCGACACCGCCGACTGGCGTTACTAGCGATACCGCCCCGCGGTGCGCACCCGACGGAGCATCTCCACCTGACCAGGACATGACATCACCAACCTGATCATCTCGAGAACCTGCCATCACAGTCTCCACCCGCCCAGGAGATCGGGCCGGTGGAGATTTCGACGCCGACGGCGAGACGGATCGATATCTGCCGGCGGCACAAACGACGGCCTTCGATCACCCTCGACAACAACATGCCATTTTTCCCGATGCACTCGATGATGATGAAAGGAGCACAGCAGTACCAGGTTGTCGACCTTCGTCGCACCGTTGTCGAGCCAGTGGACGATGTGATGAGCCTCGGTCCACGAAGGCGGCCTATCACAACTCGGGAATGCACACCCGCCGTCTCGGGAGACAAGAGCTCGACGCATGTGCGGGGGAACCGTCCGCACGCTCCTCCCTGCATCCAGCGGCACGCCGTTCGGGTCGAGAATGATACGACCGACCGCCGCGTCGCAGGAGATCCGGCGGATCACCTCGAGGGGCAGCGGCATTCCCCAGCTCGTCGTCGCCGAACCCAGACCACCCGAGATCAGGGTCGACCAGGCGATCGTGACCGTGAGATGGGGCCGCGTACCTCCTGACTTCGGCACCCGATTCCCGGAAAGAGCACGGCTGACCAGCTCCACCAGCGCATCGGCACGACGGCGGGCGGGAGTACGCAGATCACGTGCGCCATCCTCGCCCGGGCGGGGAGCGGACAGACCATCGAGCGCCGTCCGCAGCAGCGCCGCGCCTTCGGCGTCCAGCTCGCCGCGCACCAGCGTGGTGCCCTGCGGCGTGTCGAAGAACGTCAGCTGACGTACCGCCTGCGGATCCGGCCGCGGGGCACTGCCGCCGCTCTGGCCCGGACCGCTGCCCGGGCCTGGACCGCTGCCCTCTGACTCCGGCGAACAGCCGTCACCCACCGGCGGAGCGTCGCCCGCGCCGCCCGCGTCGACTGGGCCGTCCTCCCCACCCCCGCACGTCGCATCGGGCTTGTCACCGCTGCCAGTCACGCCCCTGCCGGCCGCGCCGGTGTCGTGGGGATTCTCCTCGTCCGCTGGGCGGTCGGCGGCGAGCAGCTTCTCGGTCAGCTGAGCCGCCGACCTGGTCAGCTGATGACGATCCATCCGGATCGCGTCGGCGAGCAGCGTGACCTGCATCGCATGTCGCTGCTCGTCACTGGCCTGCCCGGGGAATCCCTGCACCGCCCGCAGAATCACGTCGGCCTGCTCAGGGCTGATTCTTCCTTGGGCCAGCGCCACCCCGGTGGCCTGGCATGGCCCGCCAACCACGGCCTGAGCGACGGCGATCAGACGCCTCGTGTCCCCCGGAGCGACCTGCATCTGCTCACGCATCCACCCGACCAGATCAGGGGCGCCCCGCTGAGCGGAGAACCCGAGCTCACCGGCCCTGAGAATCGCCCGACTACGGACCACACTCAGCTGGGAAAGCAGCTCGTACATACCCAGAAGAACGTTCTCGACATCGTCGCGTGACCAGCACGAGGGTTCAGCGGACAACAGCGCGCGCATACCTCCGGCGATATCCGCCAGCTGGCCTGCGGTACGAGAAGCGGCGTTTTCCTCTCCCGCGACGACAACCACGGGGATGTTCGGCAGGACGTTGACAGGATCCCTGCTGCCCAGATTCCCAGCAGCACTATCGGACCCGCCCGGCGGCTCAGGGCCGGCCAGCTCCTCCGACTGAAATGGCATGCCAGAACCATAACCTGCCCAGCGACAGAAAATCGAACCTCAGTTCGAACTATTTCCAGTGTAGTCCAGTGGACCCAGCACCCCCCGCCGGGGCCAGGTAACTCGATGCCACGCATACCGCATCCCCCGCCCGGGCCAGTCAGGGTCGCGAGGCCAAGGATGCCTCCCCTGATCTGACCAGCCGGATGACCACCCTCCGCACCATGATCAGATCCTGCTCGTTCCAGATATCGGCACGGCACCAGTCGGAGGCACACCTGACAGCACCCGACCCGCCAGAGGGCGTCGCCGCCGTGACCGCAGCCCGACCGCAGCCCGACCGCGACCCGACCGGGGTTCCCGGCAAGGTCGACGACAGGACCCGGCAGGAGAACGAGGCGAACTCCACCGCGGCCTTACCGCCACCAGAAAGGCCACACAGCGGCACCCCTGGTAGAAACCAGAAGAAGCATCGACCAGCACCGGAATCCGACTACCCCCGCGCACCGGCCCCGGCGTCACGACCCCCCAGCGGTACCGAGATCCGCTCGTGCTCTCCCGCCAGCGCGGCGGCCTGACCGGAATCCACGGATGCCTCCCGCGCGGCCGTCTCACCCTCAGAAGAATCGTGTGCGGGAATATCTTCGGAGGCCGATCGCGGGGCTGGGATGAATTCCGGACCGCCGCCGCGCAGATAGCACAACCAGGTGACGAGGGCCATGACGAAGAAAAGGCAGACATACACCCACAGCGCAGGAGCAATAGTGTGGTAGTCCTTGTTCGACTCGGCATAGATGATCGGGACCAGGAATCCACCGAATGCGCCGACCGCCGAACAGATGCCGAGCGCGCCGGCGGCCTCCTTGCGAGAGCGGCGCATGGTCTCGGCGGAGCCGCCGGCGGCGAGGCCGCGACGCGCGAAGATGGCGGGAATCATCCGGTAGGTCGAACCGTTTCCGATGCCGCTGGCCAGGAACAGGAGCATGAAGGAGGCGAAGAACAGCCCGAAACTGGGCCGCTCGAGGATTTTCCCCTTCGCTCCGATGGAGGCGATCGCGCCCAGGCCGCCGATCGTCATGGCACCGAACGCGGCCACGGTGACCTTGGCACCGCCGAAACGGTCCCCGAGGCGCCCACCCAGCGGGCGGGCCAGCGAGCCGACGAGTGCGCCCAGGAACCCGTAGCTGAGGGCGACGTCCGCCCGGTCGAAGAGCCCGGGGTTCTTCAGCAGGGCGGGAAAGGCGGTGGAGTACCCGATGAAGGAGCCGAAGGTACCGATGTAGAGGAACGACATGATCCAGGTGTGGCCACGTTTCGCCGCGGACGCGGTGGCACCG
The DNA here is from genome assembly GCF_023243055.1 of Frankia sp. AgPm24. Lineage (NCBI taxonomy): Bacteria > Bacillati > Actinomycetota > Actinomycetes > Frankiales > Frankiaceae > Frankia > Frankia sp. AgPm24. Next base: position 48,048 of record NZ_JALKFW010000223.1, read on the forward strand.
TAGTCGGCCCGGGCCTCACGCAGGTTGTCCATGAACAGCAGTGCTCCGACGGCCGCGGCGATGGCCAGCGGAATGTAGATCAGGCCGAGCCGGGCGAGCGCCGTGCCGGTGCCGGCGGCGATGACGGTGGCACCGAGCTTCTGGATGACGGCGACACCGAGGTTGCCGCCGGCGGCGTTCAGGCCGAGCGCCCAGCCCTTCTCCCGTTCCGGATAGAAGAACGAGATGTTCGTCATCGACGACGCGAAGTTCCCGCCGCCGACGCCGGCCACCGCGGCGATCACCAGCAGTGTGCCGAACGAGAGCTCCGGATGCCGTACCGCCCACATCATCAGCCCGCATGGCACGACCAGCAGCAGCGCCGAGAACACCGTCCAGTTTCGTCCACCGAAGACGGGAACGGCGAAGGTGTAGGGCAGTCGAAGAAAAGCTCCCACGCCGGAGGGAACGGCCACCAGCCACAGCTGCTGGTCTGTGTTGAGGGAGAATCCGGCGGGGCCGGGGCCGCCCCCGGAACTCGCCCCGAGCTTGACGACCAGGATGCTCCACATCACCCAGACCGAGAAACCGAAATGTTCCGCGACCACGGACCAGAACAGATTACGGCGCGCGGTGCGGCGTCCACCGTCCGCCCAGAACTGGGGGTCCTCCGGACGCCAGTCGTCGATCCACCGGCTGTGACGAGCTGATGTCATGGTTTACGGGCTCCTCGGGAGCGGGTGAACGGGATCACCGGACGGGGTGACGCGCCGCCGACGGTAGGAACCTCGTGTTTCCGGCTCTCCAGACCGGGATTACACCCACGGAAAACACTTCTCTCGACACCGCTCCGGGCGCTGTGAGCGGGTAACAGTGCGCCTTCACGGGCCGACCTGGAACACCGTGCGGATGACGTCATCTGGTTGTTTCGTCCGGTGTCACCATGGTGAAACGGCTTCGTTCTACGGTCCACGTACGGAGCGCGGGACATGGCGGCGGATGACGTGCGGGCGGATGACCCTGCGGGTGGAGGTGGGATGTGGTGTCGGCCGAGCGGGTCAGGTCGGTGTGCTCGTACTGCGGGGTCGGGTGCGGCATGATCCTCGAGGTCGAGCCTGGCCCGAACGGGGGGTCCCGGCTGCGCCGGGTCAGCGGCGACAAGGAGCATCCGGCCAACGGCGGCCGGCTGTGCACCAAGGGCGCGACGAGCGCCGACATGCTCGCCGCCGCGACTCCACGGCGGCTGCGCACCGCCCGTGACCGGCCCGTTCGCGGTGCCGAAGCTTACGACGTCCCCGTCCAGGCCGCGATCGACACCGTCGGCCGTCGCCTGCGCGCGATCATCGACGAGCACGGCCCGGACGCCGTCGCCCTCTACGTCTCGGGGCAGTTGACGCTCGAGGCACAGTACCTGGCGAACAAGCTCGCCAAGGGGTTCATCGGAACGAACCAGATCGAGTCGAACTCGCGGTTGTGCATGGCCAGCGCCGGCAGTGGCTACAAGCTGTCGCTCGGGGCGGACGGCCCGCCCGGCTCCTACGACGATTTCGACCACGCTGACACGTTCCTGGTCATCGGCGCGAACATGGCCGACTGCCATCCGATCCTGTTCCTGCGGATGATGGAGCGGGTCCGCGCGGGAGCCAAACTGATCGTGGTCGACCCGCGGCGCACCGCGACCGCCGCCAAGGCCGACCTTTTCCTGCAGGTGCGCCCGGGCACCGACCTCGCGCTGCTCAACGGTCTGCTGCACCTGCTGGTCGCTGGCGGCCACGTCGACGAGGAGTTCGTCGCCGAGCACACCGAGGGCTGGGCGGCCATGGAGCCGTTCCTCGCCGACTACCCGCCGGCGACGGTGGCGGAGCTGACCGGCCTCGCCGAGGACGACCTGCGCCGGGCCGCCGACTGGATCGGCGCGGCCCGCGGCACCTGGATGAGCTGTTGGACGATGGGTCTCAACCAGAGCACCCACGGCACGTGGAACACCAATGCCCTGGTCAACCTGCATCTGGCGACCGGCGCGATCTGCCGGCAGGGTGCGGGTCCGTTCTCCCTGACCGGTCAGCCCAACGCCATGGGCGGCCGCGAGATGGGCTATATGGGTCCGGGGCTGCCCGGCCAGCGCTCGGTGCTGGTCGAAGCCGACCGCGCCTTCGTCGAGCAGCGGTGGGGTCTGCCACCGGGACGGCTACGCACCGAGGTCGGACGTGGCACCGTCGAGATGTTCCAGAAGATGGCCGACGGTGAGATCAGAGCCTGTTGGATCCTCTGCACGAACCCGGTCGCCTCCGTCGGCAACCGGTCGACGGTGCTCGCGGGTCTGGCCGCCGCGGAGTTCGTCGTCAGCCAGGACGCGTTCGCCGAGACCGAGACGAACGCGCACGCCGATGTGCTCCTGCCCGCGGCGATGTGGGCCGAGACCGACGGCGTGATGATCAACTCGGAGCGGAACCTGACCCTGACCCGCCGCGTCGTCGACCCGCCCGGCGAGGCTCTGGCGGACTGGCGGCTCATCGCCGCCGTCGCCACCGCGATGGGCTACGGCGCGGCGTTCAGCTACGCCAGCGCCGCGGAGATCTTCGCCGAGATCCGCGCGTTCCACAATCCACAGACCGGCTATGACCTGCGCGGCATCACCTACGAGCGGCTGCGTGCGGGCCCCGTCCAGTGGCCGGCGGCGCCCGGTGCGGCCCCGCGCAACCCCATCCGCTACCGCAACGACGGGGTGAGCCAGCCGCTGCTGGTGCGCCCCGACGGCACCCGCCCCCGGCTGGTGTTTCCCACCCCGGGTGGACGCGCGGTCTTCCACCCCCGGCCGCACCTGCCGGCCGCCGAACTGCCCGACGACGACCATCCGTTCCTGCTCAACACCGGACGCGTCGCGCACCAGTGGCACACGATGACCAGGACCGGCACGGTGGCGAAGCTCAACCGCCTCAACCCCGGGCCGTTCGTCGAACTGCACCCCTCGGACGCCGCCGACCTCGGCATCGGCGAAGGCGACCGGGTGCGGATCGCGTCGCGCCGCGGCCACGCCGTGCTGCCCGCGGTCGTGACCGACCGGGTGCTGCCCGGTAACTGCTTCGCACCGTTCCACTGGGGTGACGTGTTCGGCGCCGACCTCGCCGTCAACGCCGTCACCAACGACGCCGTCGACCCGATCTCCTTCCAACCCGAGCTGAAGCTCGCCGCCGTGTCCCTGACCAGAGTGGACGTAGAACCGCGCACCGCCACCACGCCCGCGACCGGTCGCGCGGAACACCTCGACGCCCCCACTGGCAACGCCGCTGGCAGGGCCGCGAGTTCCGATGTGCCGATCACCGCGAGCCGTCCGGACGGCTCCGCCGGGCCCCAGACCGACGGGAGGCGTCCCGCGGACCGGAACCTGGCGCTGCTGCGCGCCCTGGGCACCACGTTCGGCCTCGACCCGGCGCCCCCGCCGCTGACCGAGCCGCAGCGCCACTATCTGTCCGGTTTCCTCGCCGCCGCGACCACGCTGGCCACACTGACCGCCGATCACACCACGGCCGTGGCCCCGCCCCTGCCACCCATCCCCGCGGACGCGCCCCTCGACCCGGCCACCGCCCTGTGGCTCTCCGGTTTCCTCGCCGGCGCCCGCCCCACCACCGAAAGCTCGGCGCCAGCCGACGTCCGCCCACCGACGGACGACTCCGTCAGCATCACCGCCCCGGCCACCACAGCTACAACAGCTGGTACAGCCGGCACCAACGTCAGCGGCGACACCGGCGACAGCGGGCCCGGGGCCGGTTCGGATCCGGGGGCACGGGTGGTGCAGGTGCTGTGGGCATCGCAGACCGGTAACGCCCAGGAAGCGGCCGAGACGATCAGCGACCGACTGACGCGGGCCGGTTGGCGACCGCGGCTGCGGGAGATGTCGGTCTCCACGACCGAGATCATGCGTGACCCCGGCGATCTGCTCGTCGTGACCAGCACCTTCGGCGACGGCGACGCCCCCGACAACGGCGGCGTCCTGTGGGACGACCTCAGCGCCGAGGATGCCGCCCGGTTCGACGGTCGTCGCTTCGCCGTCGCGGCCCTCGGCGATTCGAGCTACGCCGATTTCTGCGGCCATGGCCGGCGCCTGGACGAACGCCTGGGTGCCCTCGGTGGCCACCGGCTCGTCCCCCGCGTCGACTGCGAACCGGACTACGCCGACGCCCTCGGCAGCTGGCTCGACGACGTCCTGGCCGCACTGACCACCGCACAGCCCGCACGGGTCGCCGCACAGCCCGCACGAGTCGAGACACGTCCGGCGACGACCGCGCTGCCCCGGCCGCGGACGTCCTCGGAGGCGGACCGGACGCCGAGCCGCACCGATCCGCTGCCGGCGCCGCTGGTCGGCAACCGTCTGCTCAGCGGGCCCGGATCGACGAAGGAGGTACGCCAGTTCACCTTCGACGTCGGTGGCGGCCGTCTGGACTACTCCGTCGGCGACGCGCTCGGAGTGTGGCCGGTGAACTGCCCCGAGCTGGTCGCCGAATGGCTGGCTCTCACCGGACTCGACCCGTCCATCCCCGTCACCCTCGAGGGCGGCCAGGGCCGACCGACCTTGGCCACGTCGATGCCGCTGCATCTGGCGTTACGTCATCACGTCGACCTCACCTTGGTGCGCCCTGAGCTGCTCCGCTTCCTCGCCGACAAGAGCAACAACAGCACTCGCGCCAGCAGCACCGCCCGTGCCACCGGCGGTGCGGACGGACCGGGGGACGTCGCGCGGTTGCGCGAGCTGCTGGCGGCCGAACGGCGCGCGGACCTGGCCACCTGGGCCTGGGGATGGCAGGCGGTCGACCTGCTGGCGCAGTTCCCGGTGCGGGCGCGGGCCGAACAGTGGTTGGCGGTGCTGCCGCGACTACGGCCACGGCTGTATTCGATCAGTTCATCGCCGCTGGTCAACCCGTCCGCCGTGAGCGTGACCGTCTCGGTGGTCCGGTTCGCGAATCCCCACGGACGCGTCCGTGGGGGCGTGTGTTCGACGTTTCTCGCCGACGCACAGCCAGGTGACCCGCCGGTGGACGTGTTCGTGCAGCGCTCACCGCACTTCCGGCTACCCGCCGACGATGCCACGCCCATCGTCATGATCGGACCGGGAACGGGCGTCGCCCCGTTCGTCGGGTTCCTCCAGGAGCGTCAGGCCCGCGGTGCCCGTGGCCGGGCCTGGCTGTTCTTCGGTGAACGCCACCGCGCCACCGACTTCCACTACGCCCCGGAACTGACCGCTCTGGCCGAGGCCGGCACGCTGAGCCGGCTGGACGTGGCGTTCTCCCGCGACCAGCCGGCCCGCGTCCACGTCCAGGACCGGCTGCGCGAACACGGCGCCGAGCTGTGGTCGTGGCTCGCCGACGGCGCCCATCTCTATGTCTGCGGGGACGCGGCCCGGATGGCCCGCGACGTCGACACGGCGTTACGCGAGATAGCCACGACCCACGGCAACCTCACCCCCGAGGACGCCGCCGCCCACCTGCGCACGCTCGCCGCGCAACGCCGCTACGTCCGCGACGTCTACTGACCGTCCGGGACGGCCCGTCCGGGACGGCCCAGCTTGGACGGCACGCCCTGGCTCGAGGGGGACGTCACGGTCAGGTGACCATCGCGTCCGCGGTGCTCGTGGCGGCCGGGGGCGGCAGTGGCGAGGGCGGTTCCCTGGTCCTGACCGGCCGGCCGCCGCGGGAAGTCGTCAACGTCGTTGATTATCTTGGAGACTCCACCGCGGGCGGCCGGGAACCGCCGCGACGTCCACCGTGATGTGTGGCTGCCGCGACGGCAGGTCGTCCACCTGGGCCAGCCCTGAGGCCAGCAGGGTGTGTCAGCTGCCGAGGACCAGGTTCGTGCCGTCGACGGACACGTTCGCCGCGGGCAGCGCGGTCTGGGCCGGACCGGCCTGCGGCGAGCCGTCGGTGATGCTGAAGTCGCTGCCGTGGCACGGGCACTTGATGACACCGTTCGCGACCGCGTTCACCTGGCAGCCACGGTGCGTGCAGGTGCTGCTGAACGCCTTGTAGCTGCCGGCGGTCGGCTGGGTGACCACGACCTTCTGCGCGGCGAAGATCGTGCCGCCACCGACCGGGATCGAGCTGGTGGCGCCGAGCACGGTGCCGCCGCTGGCGCTGGCGCCGCTGGATGCGCTCGCGCTCGCGGATGGTTCGGTGCTCGCCGTCGCCGATGTGGAGGGCGAGGAGGTCGAGCCCGACGATGCCGTGTCGTCGGAACTGCCCGAACTGCCGCAGCCGGCGACCAGCACCGCGCCGGAGGCGGTCGCGACGATCGCCGCGCTGGAGAGCACCCCGCGCCGCGTCGCGGGACCACGGGAGGCTGCGGCGCCAAAGGCCGCGTCGCCGTGTCGGTCGTCGCGCGCGTGCTGGGCGAGGTCGTCGAGAGTGGTCATGTCGCTCCTTGCGGGGTCGCCGGCCAGGGTCGAGTCGCTCACCGAATGACACGGGGGCGGGTGTGGACCGGTTCAGCCCGGATCGCGGCAGTTTCAAGCCACAGTGTCATCACAGAGTTCACAGCTGCGTCATAGGTCAGCGACGTAGTGCGAGCACAAGGCAGAGCGCACAGTAACAGTCCCCGGACGAATCCCGCCGATCCCCACGCCGTCCGTGCACGATCATGGCGTGTGCCGCGGGGACGCGGGTAGCGTCAAAAGGGTGCATCCTCGGCACGGCATCCACGATCCGAGCGCCGGCACACCGTCGCGGCGCCCCGGCTCGGTGCGGCGTACCCTCACCGTCGAGACGCGGTATCCGGCCGGCCTGCGCGGCACACTGGCCGTGCACGGTCGAGGTCGGGATCTGGTGACCCACGCCGACGGCACGGTCACCGTCGCCGCCACGGGCTCCCTCGAGATCGAGGTGGACGGTTTCCACAGCCGTACCGTCACGGCCGTGCGCACCACCCCGGCGGTGCCCGCGCTCGCCGGGCTGGTCGGCGCCCGGCTGCGCGGCGGTTTCCGCACCCGGCTGCGCGAGGTCGCGCCTGATCTCGCCGGCTCGCAGCCGATCCTCGCCGCGCTGCTCGACGACGTCCCGATCGCCGTCCTGGTCAGCGGCACCATCCTGCTCCACGTCGCCCGCACGGCCGCTCTCGCCGCCGGGACCGCACCCGCCGATCCCGCGGGTCCGCCCACGCCCACCGAGGTGGGGCTGCCGCCGGGGGCACCGTCGGCCACGGAGCTGGCGCGCGGCGCGGATCAGTGCGCGGGCTGGCGCCACGGCGCGACCATCATGGTCGAGGTGTCACGCACAGGTCGTCCACCCGCCCCGACCGGACCGCCGGCACCCTGGCTGGGCTCCCCCGACGACCCGCTGGCCTGGCACGTCGGCGCCCTCGATCCGCTGGCCCCGTTGAGCTCCCGCCGCCACCGCCGCATCGATCTGACCCCCACCGAGGCCCCCGCCGACGCCGAGCTCACGGTGGACGTCCTGTTCCGGGACAGTTACCAGCCCGAGGACGAGCCGCAGACGATCGTGCACGAGTACGAGGTACACGGGGCTCTGGACGCATACTCCACCCGGTTCACCCGCCTGGCCGCGACTCCCCGGGTGCTGCCGTGGCTCGAGTGCCCCGAGGCGGTCCCCAGCGCCGCCTGGCTGGTCGGCCAGCCCGCCGGCGACGCCCGCGCCACCGTTCGCCGCGACTTCGTCGGCCCTCCGACCTGCACCCACCTCAACGACACCCTGCGCCACCTGGCCGACCTCCCGGCTCTGGCGAGCCTGTTGCCACCGGCGGGCCAGATCTCCTCCTGAACCACCGAGCCACGGAACCACCGAGCCACGGAACCACCGAGCCGGCGAGCCACCGAGCCACCGAGCCGGCGGGTCACGGAGCCGGCGGGTCACGGAGCCGGCGGGTCACGGAGCCGGCGGGCCGTGCGTGGCGTCCGGATTCGGAAGGTGTCGTGTCCGCGACAGAACGCTGCGTGTAACCCGGGGTGCTATTGGCTGGTGTGCGCGAGACATCGAGCGGGACCGCCGACGCCGGCCGTCCGGGACAGCCCGGGTGGTCGGCCCGACGAACCACACGGGACGGTGGCACCAGGTGCAGGGCGGCGCGGGACGTCGGTTCGGACGCAGGCCGTCCGACATGACGCAACCGGTACGTGACCGACGCGTCGACGGTGTCCGGACGCCACCACGGCTGCGTATCGTCGGCCCGACGACCGGTCCCACGCCCCGGGACGGGACCATCTCGGGCCTCGAGCCCGCACCGGACGTGGAGCCGGCGGCGGACGCCTCCTATCCCGGCTGGGAGGACATCTACCGCGACAACGTCGACCGCATCTACCGGCTGATGTTCGCCAGGGTCGGCAACAGGGCCGACGCCGAGGACCTGACGGCCGAGGTCTTCACCACCGCGTTGCGTCCGCTGCGGGTGTCGGCGAGCGTCGGTGAGGTCCGTGCCTATCTCAACGCCGTCGCCCGCACGGCCCTGGCCGCGCACTGGCGGCGCACCCTGGGGGTCGCGGTCACCGTCCTGGACACCGAGCATCTGGACGCTCTGGCCGCCGAGGCCACCCACGGCGCGCCGCGGCCCGCCGACCGATCGGACACGACTGCGAGCCCAGCGGTCGCTCCCCCGGCCGGACCCGACTTCGTCGGCGGTTCGGTGGCCGCGGCCGAACAGATCCTCGCGGCTCTGTCACCGCGCTACCAGCAGATCCTGCGGCTACGGTTTCTGGAATCCCGCACGATCCGGGAGGCCGCGGCGGAGCTTGGGGTGAGCGTCGCGAACGCGAAGGTCCTGCAGCACCGGGCGCTACGCAAGGCTGCCCAGCTCACCCCGGGAGGACGACCATGACGCGGCGCGCGAAGCACCGTTTCATCGAGGATCTGCTCCACGGCCGCCGTCCCCACCCGTTCGCCGCCACCAGCCAGGACGCCGCCGAGCTGCGCGCGGCCATCGCCCTGCGGGCCGCCGCCCCCGACGCCACCGCCCCCAGCCCCGACTTCCTCGCTGATCTGCACCGCCGCCTGGCCGCCACCCTGGACGCCACCGCGGACGCCACCGACACCCCGCCTCCCGCCGTCCCGTCACCCATCGGCTCGCCGCCGGCCGGCCCGCCACCCGTCGGCACCCTTGCCGCCGTTCAGTCTGATGCCGTGCGGCCGGATGCCGGCCAGCTCGGTGACGATGAGCTGGCCTCGCGGCGAGGCGGGACGGGCACACGGCGTCGGTTCGTCGGTGGCGCGTCGATCGCGGCCGCGGCGGCCACCGTCGGCGGCGCGGTCGGCGCGGTCGTCCAGCGGACGTTCGCCCCGACCGATACCGAGCCGCGACCCAGCGCCGAGACCTCGACGCTGATGCCGGCCACCGCGGTCTGGGCGACGGTCGCCACCACCCAGGACCTGCCCGAGGGGGGCGTGCGCGCCTTCGATCTGGGGACGGTCAGTGGCTTCGTGCGCCGCAGTGCCGGGCAGGTACGCGCCGTTTCCGGTGTCTGCACCCACCAGGGTTGCCAGCTCGCGCTGGACGCCGCGGAAAGCCGCCTGAACTGCCCCTGCCACCGGACGAGTTTCGCCATCAGTGGTGAGGTGCTGCATTCTCAGCTGCGTACTCCACCGCGTACGCTACCGGAATTTCGGGTACGCGAGGTGTCCGGTGTCGTACAGGTGTATGCGCCGCCCCGCCCGGTGTGACGTCCGGCGCATTCATGTCGGCGTCTGGACGTGTAACCCGGCGGCCTATTGACAGGTGCGGAGCCGGCACCGAAGCGGGCTCATGAAGCCAAGGCCCGATACGGGCCGGAACGGTACTGTGGTGAACAACCAGTCTCTCGTCTGGTGGCGGCGGGCGCCGTTTTCCGGGGCCGTTCTCGCGACGGTCGCACTCACTGTTCTCGCCGCCTGCGGATCCTCCGGAAGCGACACGGCCGCTGCCACCCCACCACCCGCCGCCACCGCTGCGGCGGACGGCGGTGCCACCGCCACGGCGACGCCCATGACCGGAATGTCGATGTCGGGTACGCCGATGCCCGGAATGCAGATACCCGCGGGTGGGACCGGTTCCGCGGCGCCGGCTCCCGTGACCGGGACAACCGTCGACATCAAGAACTTCGCGTTCTCCCCGGCGAACCTGACCGTCCGGGTCGGCACCACCGTCACCTGGACGAACCGGGATTCCGACGCGCACACCGTCGTCAGCTCCAACGGACCGCTGCGTTCACCGACGCTGGACACCGGTGACAGCTACCGGTACACCTTCACGAAGGTGGGCACCTACGCCTACCTGTGCTCGATCCACCCCTTCATGCTCGGCTCGGTAGAGGTGACCGCGTGAGCGCCGACACCGGTAGCACCCACGGCACCGGAAACGGCGACGGCGACACCGGCGGCGGTACCGGTGACAGCGGTCAGCGGGGAATGTCCCGGCGGCGGCTCGCGCGGCATGCCGCCTGGTTCGGTGCCGCGGTGGCGCTGACGGTGGCCGGGGGCGAGGTGACCCGCCACGTCATCGACGACGATCACACCGATGGCGCCGCCGCGGCCGCCAGTCCGACCACGGACATCCGGTTCGTGCAGGTCAGCGACAGCCACCTGGGGTTCCGTGGAACCGCCAACCCGGACGTCACCACGTCCTTCCAGCGGGCGATCAACCAGGTCAACACACTGCCCTACCGGCCCGACTTCGTCGTGCACACCGGCGACATCAGCCACCTGTCCACCCCGGCGCAGTTCGACCAGGCGAAGCAGATGATGTCCGCGCTGCGCACCGGCGCCGTCCACACGGTGCCCGGCGAGCATGACTCCGTCGACGACGGTGGCCGCGGCTACCTGGCCACCTTCGGCTCCGGTACCCGCGGCCAGGGCTGGTACAGCTTCGACCTGCGCGGGGTGCATTTCCTCTCGCTGGTGAACACGTTCACGCTGGAGGCCCTCGGTCATCTCGGCGCCGACCAGATCGAGTTCGTCCGCAAGGATGTCGCCGGCCTGTCCGCCGACACGCCGATCGTCGTGTTCAGCCACATTCCACTGTTCGCCATGTACCCGAAATGGGGCTGGGGCACCGACGACGCCGCCGCCGTCCTGAACCAGCTTGGTCGGTTCTCGTCGGTGACCTGTCTGAACGGCCACGTCCACCAGCTCTTCACCAAGCGGGAGGGAAATGTCACCTTTCACAGCGCGACCACGACCGCGTATCCCCTTCCCCGCCCCGGCGAAGGTCCCGCGCCCACACCGGTGACCCTTCCACCGGGAAAACTCGCCGGTGCGCTCGGGATTCGCGAGGTCACCTATCAGCCGGCCAACCCGGCCCTCACCGTCGCCGACACCCGACTCGCGTAACACGCGCCACCCGAGCCCGGGTTGGCCAGGCCGGTGACAATGGTGGTGGCACCTGCGCGCCACACCGGTGGAAACACCAGGGGAAACGAGCCAGGCGGCCCCCGGGCCGCCGGCCTTCCTTCCCGTACATGTGGACCTCCGGCACCTTACGTGTCCACCTGCGGGCGAGTTGAGTGAAGCAGTGGCCCATCTCCGGTCAGGCCGGGCCTCTACTGCGAAAGCGAGTCCTTCGATGAGCTCCTATGACACGATCGGCGGCGCGAAGGCCGTCGAGGCCGCCGTCGACGACTTCTACGTCCGGATCACGGCTGACCCGCAGCTCGCCCCCTTCTTCGCCGGCAAGGACATCCCCAGCCTCAAGGCCCACCAGCGGGCGTTCATCTCCGCCGCGATCGGCGGCCCCGAGACGTACTCCGGGCGCGTCATCCCCACCGTCCACGCTCCCCTGAAAATCAACAACGCCCAGTTCGACGCGGTGGTGAACCACCTGCTCGCCGCCCTGTCCGGCCTCGGCGTCTCCGCCCCCACCGCCGGCGACATCGGCGCCGCCCTCGCGCCCCTGCGCTCGGAGATCGTCACCGCCTAGTCACCACAACGGCCAGGCGTCGAGACACCGCACCACACCACACCGCACCGCAGCCGCCCGGGTCGGGCCAGGCCATCACCCGACCTGGGCTCGCGGCTGTCGCCGCCGGCCACACTGCCTACGAACCCTTTTGCTGTGCGACAATCTCGCGACATCACAGCCTCGGGGGGAACCATGGCAGCGCGTCGATTCGTCGTCACCGGATGGGCGGCCGCCTGCCTCCTGTCGGCCGGGCTGCTCGCCGCCGGTTGCGACGGCTCGTCCACCGCGGACGCGGCAGCCGCGGATCGCGACGCGCAGACGTTCGCCTCGTCCACCGCCGCGGCCGGTTCAACCAGCGGTACAGGCGGTGATGCCGAGCAGATCCGCGAGGCCAGCGGTACCCGGTTCGACTGCCCGAGCCCGCAGCGCAACCCCCGCATTCCCACCAACGCCACCTGTGTGAACGTCGCCATCAGCGACCTCGACGGCGACGGCCTCCCTGACCGCCTGCTCGTCTTCGAGCGCACCCCGCCCGGCGGTGGGCGCACCCTGCTCGCCCGCGCGATCCTCGCCACCGGCCAGGAGTCCGAGATCGCGCTGGACAGCCAGTTGGACGCCGGGGATTCGCTGCACCCCACGATCCTGCAGACCATCGACCTCAACGGTGAGCCCGGCGACGAGGCGCTGGTCGCCGTCGGTTACGGAGCCTCCACCGCCGACGCCGAGATCCTCACCGTCCTCGACAGCCGGCTGACCGCCGTCCAGGACGGCGCCGGCGCCCGTTTTCCCCTGCTCATCGGCGCCTCCGCCGCGGGCGGCGACGGTTACCGCTGCGTCGCCCGGACCGGTACGACAAAGCCGTCCCTGCTGGTCAACCACGTCGAGGTCGACGGCGCCGCAGGCACCTGGACCGTCACCAGGTTCCTGTACGGCTGGCAGGGCCCCCGCCTCGCCGAATTCCAGCGGTCCACCTCCTCCCAGACCGGCCAGCCCACCGAAGCTCAGCTCGACGCGCTCTCCTACGGCGCTCTCACCTGCGCCAAGCCCTACCCCGCCGCCTCCTGATCCACCGCACGCCGACCCGCGCTTCGCATGGTCTGCGGTGCCGGGGCTGCTCTGCATCAGTCGGGCGACGGCCGCAGTGTTCGGTGGTCGCGATGTTCGGTGGTCGCGAGCAGCGCTGCGGCATCCTTGGTAAGTCAGACTCGCCTTTCGCCTCGCACCACCATCACCGAGGGCAGGTGACAGGCCCGGCTGTTCGGAGGGTCGTGGATCATGCGGTTCGTGGGCGTACGAGAGGGGCGACGGGTTCTCGTCGGCCTGCTGCTGGTATCCGACGTGGACGGCACCCCGAGCGGCCCCGCGTCCGCGACGTCCGCCGTCACGCTCTCGGCTCCCCCTGCCTCACCTGCCTCACCTTCTGGTGTCAGAGTGGCGCTGTTGACCGAGGTGGATGAGTTCTATGCCGACCTCCACGGATGGTCCGACACCGCCCGACGGATCGTGGCCACGCAGGGCTGTTCATCCCAGGGGCAGCGCCCAACGGTCGAGGTGCCCACACCGGCCGACGTGCGCACGCTGGACGAGGTCGACCTCGTGCCGGCCGTGCGGGCGGGGGCACGGGTGCTGGGGATGGGGCTGAACTACCACGATCATGCGGCCGAGACGGGACTTGCGGTGCCGAAGTACCCGCCGCTGTTCGCGCGGTGGACGGCGTCGCTGTGCGCGGGCGGGACGCCGGTGCCTGTCCCACCGGGCGAGCGGGGGCTGGACTGGGAGGGTGAGCTCGCGGTTGTGGTGGGGACGGCGCTCACCGACGTGGACGAGGCGACCGCGGCCGCCGCCGTGTTCGGCTACGCGGTGTTCAACGACCTCAGCGCGCGACGAGCACAGGGATCCTCGGCGCAGTGGACGCTTGGCAAGAACGCCGACCGCAGCGGACCCATCGGCCCGGTGGTGACCGCCGACGAGGTCGGCGATCCTGCCGCGGGACTGCGACTGGTCACGACCGTCAACGGCGAGACCGTCCAGGACGGCGACACCAGCAACATGATCTTCTCGATTGGACGGATCCTCTCGTTCGCCAGCCGGACCCTCACCTTGCAGCCCGGGGACATCCTGATCACCGGCACGCCCGCCGGCGTCGGCTACACCCGTACACCCCCTCGCTACCTTCACCCGGGCGACACCGTCGAGGTCACCATCGAGCGCCTCGGCACGCTCCGCACTCCCATCGTCGACTCCACTCATCGCCCCTGACCACATCGCCGTGCTTCCCGCCACCCCGACGATCGCCAGCAGCCGGGCATGCACCGCGGGCCTGATTCCACAGGCGTGATTCCGCGGGCCTGCCGGCTCGGCCATCGGCGCGGCCCGTCCCCGCTCTGCGGACACAGCCCACAGCGGCTCCACCGCGGCGAGCCCCACCGTCCGCGTCACGCCGAGACGGGCCCGAGGCAAGACATGCCCGGAGGCGGAACATGCCCTGGTCCCGTTGTACGTCGCGCGCCCTGGTCGGAGGTCCCTGGATGCCTCGGTCGCATCAATCCTGGTCACACGAGACGATCGCCGAACACCGCCAGGAAGGGTGGTCGCACGTCTAGCCCTCTCGGGGGGTGCGTTTTCCACAGGGCCATCCTTCCAGGAGATTCGAACAAGGGTTCGACATCCTCCCCGGATTGCGCTATCGTTCGATCATGCTCATTCATCCGAATGAAGCCGCCGGCCCTGAACCGCATGGCGGCCCCCCTGACGGCACCATCTCCAACGGACAGGAAGATCTCCCTCTCGGCGTTCCCATGCCTGCCGATCTGGATTTTGAAGACAGCCCGTACTCCTCCGATGGAGGTGGATCCTTCCGCCTGGATCACAAGATTCCCGAGGATGCCGAGAAAATCTGGACAGAGAATTCATCCGAGGGATTTCCCAGCTCTCCCCAGGATTCAGCAGGTTCCGTCGATGGGCTGCCCGCGGCCTCCGCGAGCGGCGGGCGTGGCCTGCCGGAGGCAGAAAGGCTGCTGGGGTTGTTGGACGCAGCGGTGAATGCGATGCTGGGGTCCGAGAAATGGCGCTGGTCGTCGGATGACGTCACGGAGGCGCTGTGCGCTCTGCATGAGACGGCCGCGCGGCTGGCCGCGGTGCGCAGCCTGGTCCTCCTCGAAGCCGAGGATCGAGGCCTGGCCAAGGACGCAGGTGCGGCCGATCTGTCGTGCTGGCTGGCGGGTCGGATGGTCATGGCGAAGCACGAGGCCGCCCAGCAGGTCGCCCTCGCACAGCAGTTGTTCGCCGGCCCGTATCAGGCGACGGGCGAAGCCCTGACAGACGCACGGATCAGTGAGGCGCACGCCCAGGTCATCCGCGCGGGGATGGAGGCCCTGCCCGCCGAGGTTCCCGAGGAGATCCGGGCTCGGGCGGAGCAGCAGCTGATCGAAGACGCCCAGCAGCTCGACGCGTCTCAGTTGAAGAGAGCCGCGATCCGGCTCCGTGAGCAGCTCACGGAGGTGGATTCGTCCCCCGGTGGGGACGATCCCCATGAGGACAGCCGCACCGGTGAGCACTCCCGGTCCCGCCGCGCCGACAAGAACAGCCCGGACGACAGCGGCGAAGGCGACGGTCAGGATGACAGCGCCGAGGGCGCGTTCGCACGATCCGGGCAGCAGCGGGATCCGCATTCCGCCCGACAGCTGACGTTCGTGGACACACCGGAGGGCACCACGCTGATCCGTGGGGAGCTCGACCCGGAAGGAGCCGGCCTGCTACGCACGGCTCTGGACGCGCTGTCCGCCCCGACGCCGACGGTCAATGGGCAGCGCGATCCGCGCAGCCCTGCCCGTCGCCGGGCGGATGCGCTGGTCGAGTTCGTCCGCCATGCGCTGTGCGCGGACGTCGGCCCGTCCGCCGGGGGCACCCGGCCGCATTTGAGCGTCGTCATCGGCTGGGAGACACTCGTCGGTGACGCAAACGAGCCGGGAATGACCAACTGGGATCTCCCGCTGCCCCTGGAGGTCATCCGTCGCATCGCCTGCGATGCTCAGGTCAGTCGCATTGTTCTCGGCCCTGAAGGCGTCCCGTTGGACGTCGGCCGAGCTGAACGAGTCGTTCCCGCGCACATCCGCCGGGTGCTGGTTTCCCGGGATAACTGCTGCGCGTTCCCGTACTGCGATCGGCCGCCATCCTGGTGTGACGCGCACCATGTGCGCCATTGGACGGATGGCGGGCCGACGAGCCTGGATAACCTCACACTCCGATGGAGGCACCATCAGTCGATCATGTGCCCCATCGGGGCGGGGGCCCGATCAACCGTCGAAGATCGTGTTTGTGTTGGTCGGTCAACCGGGGTGCCCGCGCCAACAACCGAGCCACATGATCAGCAATCGATGATCGTTCTGTCTGCGGGAGGGGCCCCACCCGCCCACCCGCATCTCCCGCGGTCGCCTTCTCCATGTCACCGCCGGGTGCCCGGTGTGAGTCCTGGCCGCCGGCCCTGGTCGCTGGCCGTTGCTCCCCGGCCGTCGAGGCGGGCGGGCTTGCTGGCATATCGGTGCCTTCGGCACTCTTCTCTGGCCTGGCCACCGGGTCAGCCGGAGTGCTCTGGCCGGTGGGGTCCCAGCCGTCGAACGGCAACAGCCCTGGTTCTCCCATCAGGACCGCCCACCGGTCGACACAACCCCACCAGATGACCCGTCCTGTCGGGGTGGTCCGTTCCCAGGGGCACCGCGGCCGGCATAGGCCCAGTCCCTGACGATGATGGTGCGTGGGTCGCCGTCCGGGCGTCCGAACCCGTCCACCAGGCCGACGCCCGCGTTCGCCGCGGCCATGGTGCGTGCGAACACCCGCCGGGAACCCCGCAGCGTCCCGAACGTCGTCGAATACCGGTGACTTTTCGTGATCCAATGGCCGCCGAAACCGAACGCATGCGACCAGCGCAGCAGACCCGACAGCCGCCCTGGGAGCCGTCCGGCCGCCGTGTCCAACGCTTCCGCGAACCGCTCATCCGCGGCGAGCTGCCAGCAGGTTTCCACCAGCCGCCGGGCATGCCCGTCCACCCGCAGCAGCCCCAGATGCGCCAGGCTACGCACCGGCCGATCCAACGCCCCACCGCCACTGACACTCTTCGTCAGATACTTCGCCAGATAGCTGGCGATCTTCCCGCCCGAGTCCGGACCGTCGAGTGCGAGGGCCCGGATGTCATGCTGTTCGCCCCAACGCACCAGACGCACCTGGTCGGGATGGGCGGGGTCGGGTGCCTCCACGGTGACGTCGGCCAGGACCGCCCGTAGACAGTCCGCCACCAGGTCCACGCCCGCCCACACCGGGGGCGCCACCACCTCGTCCGGATCGGCACTGCGGCCATCGACGCGGACCACGACATGCAGGTGCACCAGGCCACGGGCCTGCATCTCCGCCGCCTTGACGAACGTCACCCGCACCTGCCGGCGCAACGCCGCCACCGACCGGCCCGACCCCGCCGCCACCGCCGACTCCAACCGGTCCCTTGTGGCCTTCCACAACGTCGGCAGCATCGCGTTCCACACGACCGCGCCCCGATAGTCGAAGCAGTCCACACACAACGGCCGACCCAACCTGTGATCACCATCGTCGTGCCTGACATGGCAGCCCAACGGCCGACCGTGCGGGCACACACCCCGCCGGGGCCGGCATGCCTGTGCCGGCCCGTGCTTGCCCGCGGAGCGCCGCGAGTGCACCGGGCCGAAACTCGGCGCGGTCAACGTCACGAACAGCGCCGGATGCCCACCCACCGACACCGGAACACCACTACCCCCCGCCAGACCAGCCAGCACCAGCCGGCGCGCATCCCGCTGATAGGTGGTACTACACGCCGGACACACCGACTCCCGCCGGTTGTTACACCGCACCTGCACCACACCATCCGGCTGCCCAGCCGAGGAGAACACCCGCCGCACATCACCGGTCGCCCGATCCACATGATCGGTATGGCCTTTCAGGCGGATCGGACTCGAACAGCCACCGGCCACCGGCCGGTTTTCGGGCAGGCTTACGCCGAGGTCCACAGAATTCACCGGATCCCTTCAGGCCGCGCGCCCCTCGACCCGGAAATAGTCACGGGGGGTGGCACGCGGAAAAAGAAACGGAACAGAATCGGGTAGCCGACAGGCCGCACGCAGAAGGCGGCCAGCGGAGACAGCCGTTTCGGCCGACGTCAGGCGTCGGCCTTGTGACCTACCCGCTCATCTCCCGGGGATTCCCGGACCACAGCACACGCCACCGGCACATCTGCACCACCCCATGCGGAAACGTCAACACGACGGGACCAGGCCACGCAGACACGTGACCGGGGTGCAGTAGCCCGAGCCTAGTCATGCCGCTCGTAGGCGGCTCTCAGTGACAGCCCGAGTAGTGGCGTACTGCCCTACCAAAACTAAAATAATTAGTGACGCAGGGCCGCAGCCCTCAATGCCATTTCCGACTCTACCGCACAGGGTCGGGCAAAGCCAGGCGAATAAAGCAACGGTCCCGGACTGGTGGGAGGGTGCTCCGGTCCGGGGCTGTCTGCGGCCTACCGGCATCGCCGCCGGTGGATGGTCATCTACGGGGGCAGGTCCCGCCCGGTGGACGAGTGCCGGGCGGGACCCCCATGGCGGCCGGGCCGTGCCCCGATCCCGACCGTCAATCTTTGTTCACCAGCCCGCAGGTCACCGGCCTACGAGTCGTCCGGGCCGGCCAGGTCTGGCAGGTCTGGCAGGTCGAGCCGTAGGCCGGCCACAACCTGATGTGTGGTCGGGTCGCGTAGCGCGCGGGCCATCAGATAGAGCATCGGGTCGGACAGGGTCACCGATCGGTGGACCGCCGGACCGGCCAGCAGGTCGACCGTGCGGGTCACGATCGCGTGGACGGTGTCCCGGTCGATGTCGGGCATGTCCGAGGCGATCCGCGCGGCCAGTGCCAGCCCGACCCGCCGCCGGAACGACCCCACCGGGTCGCAGGCCCGGACCACCCGCCTCGACGTCCGGCCGGTCGCCCTGGTCATGACCCCACCTGTCCGGCGGCTATCTCGGCGTTGCTGACCGCTGGCAGGGAGTCGACTGCCCGTGCTCGGATGGCTGCCGCGATCTGCCGCCACACCGACAGCGGCATCCGTAGCTCACGGGTGCGCACGTAGCCGAACTCGACATGCACATGTCCCACCCGCAGCGCCACCAGGACCGCCCCTCCTTCCGCTCCCTGCCATCTGCTCCACGCGGGGTGCAGCGCGTCGAGCTTGCCGCCGTGGACGGCCTCCACCAGGACCAGCCACACCGGGTGCGGGACGCTCACCGTCACCACCTCGCCGGCATGCCGGTAGCGGATCAGTACCTCGGCCCCCGACCGGCCGAACCGGCACATCGGCGCTACCGGACTCACCTGCCACGACATAGCCAGCCTCCCGCCGTTGTGGGACCTGCCCGCCCGCACCCGATGAGCGCTCACGCACGAACGGACAGGCCGATCGATGGGTCAGACGCCCGCCGTCTGACGTGGCATGCTCTGGCGGACCGCATTGGTCAACAGCACGGTGACCTCGGCGTGTACGGCGGAGACCTTCCGGACCTGGTCGGCGTCGAGGGTCTCCAGCGCGTTCATCCGGTGGCGCACCCAGGTCCGGCCCAGTTCCAACGCCTGATCCGCCCAGCCGACCAGCAGCTCATCCACCGCCTTGAGCGCCGCCGCCGTCGGCAACACCGCCCCGAACATGATCAGGTGAATGTTCGCGACGTCCGCCGCCATCCCCGCCAACATCCGATCCGCCTTGGCGGTGTAGTCCGTGCACGAGCCGACCAGCGCCGGAACCTTCTCGTCCTCGATCCCGATCCAGTCCTTCGCGTGCAGCTCCCTGGACAGCAGTTGATCCGCCGGCACCAGGTCGAACGCCGCCGCAGACAACAGACCCATCATCACCACTCCCGATCACACAGACGAAAAGGCTGGTTAGCGCGGCTCCCGTCGAGGGCATCGGGGCCAACCCGACAGGAGCCGCCGAAATCAGTGTTCGCCCAGGCCAACGCCCATCCAAGTGACAGTCACAGCCCTTGTGAGGGCCGCGGGAGGGCCGGCACGGCCACGTCCCCGGGCGCCGCCGGAGTGACATTCACAAGCCCACGATCATGATCGCCGTGATGTTGACACCACACGCCAGACCGACACCGCCAGCCTGGCCCGCCTACGTCAAGGGGTCATCAGGGTGACGTCAGAGTGCCATCTACCGGCCGTTCAGACGCGAAGCGCGGCCGAGGGGTGACAGAACGCCGACCCGAACGGGACGATCAACCTGTCCCGTCGCCGCAGCCCCGCCGTTGGAGTGCCATGAACGAGCCGAAGCCGGAACGGACCCTTCTCGCCCGCCTGGTCCACGAACGGAACTGGACCGTCCATGACTTCGCCCGACACTTCGACCACACCGGACGATCGATCCCCGACGAGCGACCGATGACCGTCAGCATGCGACAGGCCAAACGCTGGCTGTCCGGTGACACCATCACGGGCCCGCATCCCTCGGCCCGCCGAGTCCTAGAAGTGATGTTCGATCATCCCACCGCCCGGCTTTTCGCCCCGCCCACCGCCGGAACGACCCCGGGATCAGCTTCTCTACCTGCCAGGCTGGTAACAGGCCGTCCGGAGGGTCACGATGGTGACATCTACCTCGGTGATCCGGAGGAGGTGAGCCCGACGAGACGCAGGGACCTACTCAACCTGACCGCTACCGCCCTGGGGCTGTCCGCCACCGGCGTAGCGGCGATCACCGCGCCCGCCGACCGCCTGGCAATCCTCGAACGCGCCACCGCCGGCAGCGGCGCCGCAGACGCAGCCGAAGGCGCCCTTCGCACCGTCGTCGCCGACTACCTTCATCATCCACCCGCCGAGACCCTGCGCCGCGCGATCGCCATGCAACAGCTCACCGACGCGATCAGCGCCGAGCACGTCCTTCGCCCCGCCGACCAGGCACGGGTCTGGCGCGTGTCCGCCGTCGCCACCGGCATCCGCGGATGGTTGGAAAACAACGCCGGACGCACCACCGACGCCCGTGGGTCGTTGCGCGAAGCCCACCGCAGAGGCGAACTCCTCGAAGACCCCCAGATCATCGCCTGGACCCGGTACATGCAGGCGGTTGTCGAGGAGTACACAGGTAACCCCACCCGCGCAGAGTGGTACGCCCGCGACGGACTCACCCACGCTCCCAGTGGACCGCAACGCGCAATCCTTCTCGGTGACAGCCTCGCCCGAGCCCGTGCGACTTCCGGCGATGTGAGCGGCGTGGACACAGCCGTGTCCGAGGCCCGGGAGATCGTCGCGAAACTGACCCCGGAACAGCAAGGACCACCGGACGAAACCCGCACGATCGTCGACTGCCTGGACACCTGTAGTCCCCTGCTCTTCGCGCAGACCGCCGGAGCCGCCTACGCCCAACTGGGACTCCCGGACCGCTATACCGCGGTCACAGCCCAGGCGCGAGCCGACGCCCACGCCGACCACAACGACCGGGAATCACTGTTCTACGCCGACGAAGCAGTCGCCGTCGCCCGCAGCAAAGCGCCCGACCTCGACCGCGTCTCGGTTCTTGCGCGGGACAGTCTTCGTCTCGCCGGAGCCTTCCAGACCGGCCACATCACCAGCCGCCTGAACATCATCTTCGCCGCCACCGAGCCCTACCAGGACCACCCGGTCATCGGCGATCTCGCCGACCAGGTCCACGCATGGCGAGTTGCCCGAAGCACGCCCAAGGACCTCGTCTGACCCGCAGACCTGCACCAACGGCAACGATGCTTGATCGTCGCTGATTCTCTTTATGGTTTCAAGGGCGGCCCTGCGGGCCGCCTGGGGCCTGCCGCACGCGCCGTGCTCGCCGGGCCGCCACGCCCGCGGAGCTCGCCGCACACGTCGGGGCCCCGGGCCGCGCAAGCGCGGCCCCTCCCCGCCGGAGCGTCGGCCCCGCGGGTGTGTCGTGCCCGTCGGCCCGTCGGAGCGTCAGGCCCCAACAGCAACAAGCAGGAAGGCGCCTACGGCCCTGACCTTCCCGGGCATCGGCAGGACGCTACCGGTTCGCGCTGGCCACTTATCCAGGATCGGTGTTTCTCCGGTGGAGGCTTGGACGTCGAGGCTCGCAGAGGCGTTCATGGCTGTTGGGGCTCTGCCCCAAACCCCGGCCCTTTCTCCGGAGGAGGGGGCCGCCGCCGGTGTGGGTGGCGGGCGGGGTGGGGTCCGCTGATCGCCTCCGCCGCCCGGTCCCCCGAGGGCTACCCCGGAACCCCCCGCCCACGCAAGGACGCACAGCCACCCGGGGTGGTGCGTGGCGTTGGCGTCCTTGCCCGGTCGGGAGAACCCGGGGTAGGGCTACGCCGCCCGACCGACGGAGGAGATCAGCTCAGCCCGAACCCTGCGGACAAGATCAGCCTCGAGTCGGGTGGGGTGGTCCGCCGCCGGACCCGAGGCTGATCACAGCCGCCTGTCGGCTACGTGGTGGGGTTGCCGGGCCGGGGGCGTCCGGGCCAGTCGTGATGTTGGGTGGAGTACCACAGGCTCGCCGCCGACCCGGCCACGGTCAGCGAGTCCCACCACTTCGCCGCCACGTCGTAGGGCATGTCCTGAGCGACACTCACCCGCACGCCACCAGGCAGGTAGAGGGTCGGGCGCATCACCGAGAACCGCGGCGACGCCCGGGGGAGATACACATCCGCGAGTTCCGCCGGATGAACAAACAAGTCCGCTCCCAGAACCGAGCGAGCCGTACCGCCGATCCTGGACTCTGGCATCATGGCCATGGGTTCCACATCCTGTTCAGTTCAGGAATTGGGATCAAGGCCCGGGGGAGGTGCGCTCACACCACCCCGGGCCGCTTTCCTACCAGCCCCCGCCCGCACCGCACGGGGGATCTTTCCGGCTGTCCTGCTATGCCGCCGGCACGACCGGGAAGCGTTCGGGGTTCGGGATGACGTCGATCGATTCTTCGCCCGCATGTCCGCCCCGGGTGGTGGGCAGGACCGTGACCCGGCACAGGTAGTCGACGACGCTCCGCCGCCGGTCCAACGGCAGCCCCGGGAAATTCTCCGCCGTCACCCCGTGCAATGCCGAGGGCAACACCGACAGCTTCTCTTCCCGTTCCACCTGGTCGAGTTTGGCCCGCAGCCGCCCCAGGTTCCGCTTCAAACCATCCGGGGAAACGTCGGCCAGGTCTTCGGTCGGGTCCCCGATCAACGCGTCTTCCACCTCACTGATCCGCAGCCGCAGGACATCCGCCCGCGCCCGCAGATCATGCGCGGGCACCGCCGTGCCCGGCACATCGAACGTCACCCCGTCGCGCATCAGCCAGCCCACAACGAACCGGGTGACCACGTCGTCCACCAGATCACCCCGACGCCGCAGATGATTATCCGACGCGCAGCGGTACATCTGCTGTCCCGCCCGGTTCCCACCGGAACGCATCACCTGACCACACCGGCCGCACCGGGCGATCCCCGACACCAAACGGTTCGGCTTACTGCCCGGAGACGTCCGCCGCGCGGGATCGGTGAGCACCGCCCGGCACACCTCCCACCGTTCCACGCTGACCAGCGCAGGCCACGCCGCCGGACCATGGATCTTGCCCTGGTGAACCCGGAACCCCGCGATCCGCCCGTTGAGCAGGATCCCCCGCAGCGCCTGCCCCGACCAGGGCTTCCCCGTCGACGAGGCCACGCCCGCCTGGTTGAGCTCCGCCACCAGCGCCCGCAGCGGACGACCGGAGATGATCCCTTCCACTGCCCAGCAGATCACTTCCTGTTCGTCCGGGCGCACGACCATCCCGCCCCGCTCATAGCCGAACGGCCGTTGTGCCCCCGCATGCGGAAGACCCGCATCCGCGTTCTGCAGCATCTTGCGACGGATCCGGTCGGAACGATGCTCCGACTCATACCGGGCCAGCCCACCCAGGATCCGCGCGTGCAACCGGCCCTCACCCGTGGACAGATCAACACTGCCGCCCTTGACCGTCTCGATACGAAGACCCGTCGCGTTCGCCAAGTCCACGATCTCTTCGAGTTCCTTCGGGCTACGCGTCAACCGGTCCACATGCCAGACCAGCAGAACGTTCCACCGGCCCGCACCGATCCCGGCCAGCAGTTCCTGATATCCCGGGCGCCGCTTCCCCGAATACGCCGACACATCGTTGTCCCGCACAATCTCAGGCCGCGGGATCCCCAGCCGATCCGCCAGATCGTTCAAGTCCTCCGTCTGCCGGGTAACCCCCAGGCCCGCGCCCTCACGATCCAGCGAGATACGCACATACCCCACCGGACGCACAAGACCCGGAACCGGAACCGCAGTGACGAAAGGATCAGTAATCGTCGTCATGTACCAATTTTAGATCTACCACTGACCGACGGTGCCTTAATTACAGGATGACAAATCTGGTGCTTCTCTGCGGTCAACATCATAGCCAGGTGCATCGCGAGCACTGGCAGATCGTCATGGGCGAGGATCGTCGCCCCTCCTTCATTCCGCCCGCTTTCATTGATCCGCAACGTCGCCCGCGTCGCAATCCTTATTCGCAGCCGCTGCCGGATATTTTCAGCTCCGTGATGGGCTAGCCCAGATCTTTCGCGCCTGGACCGGGTGTGATCGTGGGCTGGTCTCCCACTCTTGTTGATGTTGAGTTATGTCGTTTGGTCTGGGTGTGGCCGTGGCGGGGTGCCCCGGCTGTCGCGCGGGGTGGGGTGCCCGGTCCACGTCCGGGGGT
>NZ_JALKFW010000224.1:0-71106 GCF_023243055.1 Frankia sp. AgPm24
ATCCGCCGCTGTTCCTGGGACCACGCCCGGTGCCGTTCGGCAAGTGCCCGGTTGTACACGTAGCGGACACAACCGAACGTTTTCGCGAGCTGTTCGGCCTGTTCCGGGGTCGGGTAGAAACGGTAGCGGTACGCCCGCTTCACCACCCGACTTCCCACACCTGACAGAATACACGATTCCCCGGTCATTCTGGCAGCCGAGTTGACGCGCTGACCCCGCCCTGAAGGACGGGGCCTGCGCGCTACGTTTCCCGGTCACGGGAGTCGGCCAACCCCAAGACTCGTACCGCCGCCACACCGGAGCTACTGATCGCCACCGACAGGATCTCGCCTGGCGGGCCTGGCTCGACGTGAACGAGGATGTCTCCGACGGCGCCTGGCTGGTCCTGGCGAAGAAGGGCACGACAGCAACCGGCAGCGTTGCGCCCTGCCCAGCCAGCGGGGACGTAGGTACTCAAGCAGGCAGGTTTCCACGCCGGCCGCGTCACGTCCGCCCGGTCAGGCCTGTCCAGCCAGCAAAAGCAGCTTTCCGGTGGTCCGCCGACCCTCCAACAGCCGATGCGCCTTCGCGGCGTCGCTGAGATCGAACACCTCCTGGACGGGAATGACGAGTGACCCGTCGGCTACCAGGGCGAGCGCCTTCTCCGTGGCCGGGGCGATGATCTCAGGGGCGGCGAGTGCCAGATCGATGCTGCTCCAGCCCATGACCGCGACGTTGGCCAGGGCGAGTGCCATCGGCGACGGCAAGGACTCGGTCCTTCCAGCAGCCGATCCGAACTTCACCAACCGCCCCCTCGGGGCGAGCGCGGCGAGGCCGGCTTCGAAGACCTGGCCACCCACCGAGTCGAGCACCACGTCGGCGCCCCGGCCACCAGTCGCACGGTGCACGGCTGTCGCCAGCTCTGCGTGTGGCACGACGATGTCGTACCCGTGGGCCCGGGCGACCTGGACCTTGTCGGCCGAACCCACCGTCCCGATGAGAACGCTGACGCCGAGATGCCGGGCGACGGCCGCGATGGCCGCACCCGCCCCACCCGCGGCGGCGGAGACGACGACCACCGACCTCGGTCCGACCCGTGCCAGTTCGGTCAGCATCGCCACCGCGCTCGTCCCGATCGTCACGGCTGCCGCGGCGGCCTCCAACGACATCCCGGCGGCAGCGCCGACGAGCGGGAACACCCGAGCGGCCGGGACATTCACGAGCTCCGCGTACCCTCCGACAATCGTAAAAGCGGCTACCGCGGTGCCGACAGGAAGATCAACGATGCCCGGGCCGACAGCGGCGACGTGACCACTCACTTCCAGGCCCGGGACGAACGGCAGGGCGGGCACGGGAACGGCCCCGCGTCGTTGCAGCACTTCGACGAAGTTCACGCCCGCGTACGCGACCCGTACGGCGACCTCACCCGGGCCGGGCTCGGGCTGGACGAGGTCTCGCCGGATCAGGACCTCTGGCCCGCCGGTCCTGTCGAATCCGACGGCGCGGCATGTGCGCCCGGCACCCGGCGCCTGAGTCAGGGGCGTCGGTACGACGGAACCAGGACTCGGTGCGCTCGACGTTTCACTCATGGGGAAGACGCTCTACGGCCACGTCCCAACTGGGAAGTACCCACTTCTCAGTAAGCTACTTTCCTCATGGGCTACGCTTCGGTCGTGGATCACACGTCTCACGAATCGGGCCCCCGGCCCCTGGTGGCGTCGTCCGGCCTACCAGCCGACGTCTACAGCGCCGGCTGTCCCACCCGGGATGTCCTGGATCACCTCGCGAGCAAGTGGACGATTTTGATCATCGACGCGCTCGGTGCGGGGACGTATCGGTTCGCGGAGCTGCGCCGCACAATTGACGGAATCTCCGAGAAGATGCTTGCGCAGACCCTGCGTCGCCTGGAGCGAGATGGTCTGCTCACCCGGACCGTGTACCCGGAAGTCCCACCGCGCACCGAGTACGCCCTCACCCCCCTCGGACGCAGCATCAGCGCACCTATCGCATCGCTACGCATCTGGGCCGAGCGGAACATCAACGACGTGCTTGCAGCGCGCGGCGCGTACGAGTCCAGAAGCAGTCATCAACAACGCTGACGGTGCTTCCACTTCAGCCCGGTGACGATGGCCCCGACACCGCAAAGCCGCCGTGGACGTGGAGGGCGTACGGCCGACCTTGCGGCACGGATAGCAAATCTGGTCGCAGAAATGTGCCGAACCCTGGTCAGGAAGAAGTCACTTTTGGCGACGGCTGGTCCGACTCGAACCGTTCAGTGTGGTGATGCGCTGTCGTAGATCATCGAAGAACACGACCTCGTAAGAAGGCCCCAGCTCCCGCGCTACGCGGATCGCCAGAGCGTAGCCTCGCTTGTTCCAGTCGGCCTGGACCTGTTCGCTCGGCCAGCTGTAGCCGTTGGCGATCAGTATGCGGGTGTAGTCGGCCGACCACAGGGCGAGCTCGTCACGCAGCACGTCGGTCAGCGGCAGCGCTTCGGGCGACAGCTCGACGCCTTCGGCCCACAACGGAAAAGCGTAGTAGTCGGCCATCACCTTCACCCGCCGCACAGCCATGGTTGATCATAACGCCGAGATCAGTTCTGAGCCTGTGAGACGCACGCCGCCGAACGCTGCGGCGTCAGCGGCGGTCCCCGCATCGGTCGTATCGCTAAGAAGCGTGCCCGCTTCTGCTATCGGGTGACGCCGTGATGAGGGTGAAGGCGATGGGAGCGAGGACGGCCGCGCCGACACCCTGCATGGCCCGGAAAGCAATGAGCTCCCCTGAACTCTGGGCGAGCCCTCCGGTCAGACTCGCCACCCCGAAGACGACGAGCCCGGCCAGCAGCGCCCGGCGCCTCCCGACCATGTCGCCGATCCGGCCGCCCAGCATGATCAGGCCACCGAACGTCAGCGAGTAAGCATTGACCACCCAGGTCAGGCCGCTTGGGCTGAAGTCGAGCGCGGACCGGATATGCGGCAGCGCCACGTTCACCACCGAGGTGTCCAGCGCCACCATTGCCTGTACCAGCAACACGACCACGAGAAGCCACCGGGCGAACTTCTCGGACGGGTACCTCGGGATTGTCTGGTTCGCCGTGGTGGTGGGAACAATGGTCTTGGGGTCCGTCACGCCCGCTTCTCCAACCGGGAGCCGAGGCGCAGTGCGATGCTCATCAGATCGCTCGGAGCATCCAGTTCGAAACGGTGCCAGCGATGGCGCGGGACGACGAAGCCGGTCCCGGCACCCAGGGTGATCACAGTCTGCGCGCCTTCAGCCTCCTCCTGCCGCAGATAGAGGCGGACCTGCCCGGACAGCACGCACACACCCTCCTCGCTTTCGGGATGCACTTCCCAGTGGTCGCTGTGGAGGTCGTGGTCGGTCTCCGCGTGCGTGAGGCTGACCGTCCAGCCCTCGTCATCGGCATCCATCCGCCGTTCCTCGACGGTGACGGTTCCGTCAGGGCGCAGGCGCAGCACAGCGGTGAACAGGTCGACAGGAGTCAGGTCCATCAACGGGCCTCCTAGGCTCGCGAGGGGTCTGCGGCATGACGGCGGTTGGGCTGGAAGCGCGCCGACCGCCTGAGGCGACTTTAGGAACACGTTCGAAAAGTAGCTCAGGCGGCGCTTGGAGTCGAGCCGCGGCCGGCAACGTGATCCAGGACACTCACCGACAGCGCCGTCGAGCCGGGGCATGATGAACCCGTGACAGCGGCAGACTCCTCGGTCCCGGCTCGCGGCCGGATGGGTCGCCCGCCGCGCACTTCCCGCGCGGACATCATCGCGTCAGCACGCCGCTTGATCGACCGGGACGGCTGGGAAAAACTGACCATGCGCCGACTTGCCGCGGAGGCCGGCACCGCGTCGACGACTCTGTACCACCACGTCCGCGACAAGGACGATCTGCTCACACAGCTCCTGGACGACTATGCGGAGCAGATGCCCCGCCCTGCCATGCCAGCCGACCCACGAGAACGCATCATCACGGCCGCGACGGTCATCCGGGAGACGCTGGCCGCCTGGCCGTGGGTCGTCGGGGTTCTGATCCAGGATGATCGGGTGGGCCGGGCAGCGCTGGGGATGGTGGAGGCACTCCTCGCCGGGGCCATCGAGTGCGGATGCACACCGGAGCAGGCCGTCGACCTGTACCGGAGCATCTGGTACTACACCGCCGGAGAGATCCTCGTCCGGGCGAACCGTGACCGTCAGCGAGCCGAAAAGCGCGGTCCGGCCCAGCGCGACGACCTCATACGTGGGGCCGACGCCACCGAACTACCGCACCTCGCGGCGCTCGGGGAACGCTGGGCCAGCCTGGCCAGCCGGGACACCTACTCTCTCGGCCTGCGCAACCTCGTTGACGGATTTCTCCGAAACCTGCCAGATCGCGGCGAACCCAACCGTGCGTAGCAGTACCGGTTGCCCCACTACGGGGATGGCCCGAGCGTTCAGCCGTCAGGCCGTGGGTGAGACCTCTCCGCGCTCGTTGTCGATCAGATGCCCAGCCGAGTCACTCGGCCATCAGACTGGCCGCGACCGTCGCCCCGAACTCCCAGCAGCCCTCACGGTCAGCAGCGGACAGGTCGCCCACGACGGCGAGCGGGTCACGTAGACGCTTCCATTTCAGACCGGTGGTGATGGCCTCGACCCCGCGGACCGCGCCGGTCGTGTCGGAGTTGCCGTGGACGTAGAGCGCGTACGGCCGCCCGACGGTTGCATCCAGACAGGGGTAGTGGATCTGGTCGCAGAAATGTGCCGAACCCTGGTCAACGACGTTTTACTTTGAGGTACGTCCCAGCATTGACCGGAACGGGAGCCGACCGGGCTGAACGCGGCCTGTGGGCTACGGGATCAGCTGCGGGCGCCAGGAGCGGGCTGGTCAGCCCGTCAGGAAGCGAGCTGCTCCACGGTGACTCCGATGGCTTCGTAGGTCGCGGTGGCTCGCTGGTCGAGACTGATCAGGGTCGCCTGGTGTTCCGCCGCCGTGAAGGCGATCAGGGCGTCATAAGCCGGGCCGCCCAGGATCTGGTGGGCCGCCACTGTGGCCAGGAGTTCCTGGTAGCCCGGCTCCGACAAGGTGAGAAACGGATCGGTGAACCGCTCGGTAAGAAACGTGTGCACGGTCGACGGCAACGCCCGGTGCGGGGGCGGAAGGCGGGTCAGGACCGAGTAGGACTCGACCGCCGCGTGCGCCACCAGGCGCGGCCGGCATGCCATGGCCTTGCGCGCGACGGCATGGTGCTCGTGCCAACTGGCGAAGCAGGCCACGACCACACTCGTGTCGACGGCCTTCATCGCCGGGTTCGCTCCAATGTCGTGCGTACCAGGTCGGCTGTCAGTACCGGCATGTCCGTCCCGGCAACGGCAACCACGCCCTCGCCCTCATCCACCAGCGTCATCGGAGTTGGTGCCGGCACGATCTCCAGCCGCCCGTCTCGCTCCACGATCTCCAACGACTGGCCCGCCGTAAGCCCGAGAGCATCACGCAGCGCCTTGGGGATGACGACGCGCCCCGCAGCGTCAATGGCAGTCCGCATGCCAGAAATCTACCATCGACTGCCCAGGGCGGCTTCCTCCGCGGCCACCTGGATCACACGCCGGCCGCCGCCGGTCCGAGGGGAATTCCTGGGTGCCGAGTACGCGCAGCAGATCCAGCCGCTCGCGGGTTTCGGCGTCCGCGCTGGCGGCCTGCAGCCGGTCGACGAGCCCGGTGACCATGGGGTCGCCAGAGCGGCGACCGGCGACCGCGCGCAGGTCCGCGACGAGCTGGCGGGCGTGATTTTCCTGTTCCTCGGGCGGGCAGACGGCGCGGGCAGCGGGGTCGGTGAACCAGCGGTGGGCGATGTAGCGGCGGTCGCCGGAGTGGCCAGCGTGGTCGCCCATCACCAGCAAGGCGGCCCGGTTCTGGGCGAGGACCTCGCCCAGGTCGGATATCACCAGGGCCGGGGTGTCACCGAGCAGGTCGAGCATGCGGATCAGACCGGCGCGGGCCAGGTGGGCCACCCCGTCAGCCGGCTGGGGTTGGTGACCGGCCAGGTAGAACAGGTGGTCGCGCTCGTCCTCGGACAGGCGCAACGCCCGGGCCAGCGCTCCGAGCAGCCCGGGTCCGGACCGAGGCCGAATGGCGAGCCTCGGCTCCCGGCGCGACCGCCGCCACCGGACCACTGGTGCACACCACGGAACGCGACGACGACGCCGCACTCACCCTGGCAGGCGGCGCGCTACCCCTAGCGGGTCTGCGGGTACTCGACCTCACCCGCGTCCTCGCGGGACCGGTCTGTGGACGGACCCTCGCCCTGCTCGGCGCGGACGTCCTGCGCTTGGACCCGCCGGTTCCCGCGGAGATCAGCTGGCAGCACCTCGACACCGGCCAGGGCAAACGCTCGGCGCTCCTGGACCTGGCGACGGCGTGACGCCCGGCGCCCTGCCCGCGCAGGCGCTCGACCACGCCACGGGCTACGTCCTCGCGGCAGCGATCATCGACGCGCTGGCGGCGCGCGCCGCCGACGGCCGGGACCGCAACGTCGCCGCCTCCCTCGCGCGCACCGCGACCTGGCTCCTCGCCGCCCCCGGCCCCGACACCCATCATCCGCCGGCCGCCGCGCCTCTTCCCGCGGCGCCGGTCACCCATGGCCAGGTCACCACCGCGCGCCCGGCGATCCCCCGCTTCGACGACTACCCCTTCCCCGCGCACTCATGGGGCGGCGACCAGCCCACCTTCCGCTGACGGACCAGGCCACCACCGCGTCCGACCGCGATCTCGTCACCGGAAGACCCCGCCGGCCGGAAGTGGATCTCACGCCGTGCAGGACCGGCGCCTGCATACCTGGCCTGGCGACAGACCTGGATCGCCGCGACCACCTCCTGATCACTGGGCGCACCCGTTGACGAACAGGTCGATCCACCGCGCCAGCGCGGCGTAGGAGGTCGCGCTGGTCGCCAGCAGGGCTGGTCCAGCCTGGGCGAGGCCCTCGACCCAGACACCCTCGCTTCGATCCGCCTCCACCAGGTTCGGCAGGATGTCATCTCGTGACCACCGCCGTCGTCCTCGGGACAGGCTCGCCGGTAGCCCGAGGTTCGAGTTCAGACCGGTTGCGATCGTCTCCACGTTCCGGATCGCGCCCGTGGCGTCAGAACCACCGTGGACGTACAGGGCGTACGGCCGACCGATGATTGCTCCAAGCAGGGATAACAGATGCAATCTCGGAAATGCGCCAACCCCTGGTCACGGGACCGCCACTTTTCGCAACCTTTCGCCGGCCCCCGTCCGGCGGCTGGCCTCAGCGTGGCGTGAACCTGTTGTTGTCGCGGCGGATGTGCATGGCCCGCTCCCCGCCGAAGTAGGCGGGGATGACCAGAGCATTCACCTCGGCGGCGTGACCGAGTATCCGCTGACGGGTCCTTACTGCCTGCCGCGGGTCATGGCAGAAGCAGCTGGACACGTGCGGTTCCCAGAACTGGGCGGGGCTGTGCACCAGATCACCGACAAGCACCGCCCGTTCGCCAGCCGACTCCACAGTGACGACCCCGCTCCCGGGTGTGTGACCGGGCGCTAGGTCAAGGCGCAGGTTCTCGTCGATCGTATGGGATTCTTCCCAGATAATGGCCTGGCCGGCCTGTAGCACGGTTCGATCGACTCGGCGAATACGGCGGCCGAGCGTCCGGGCTGCTCGACGAGCACGTCGGGGTGAAAAAAGTCGAGGTCGGGCCGGGAGAAAAGATAGCGGGCATTGGGAAACGTCGGCGTCCAGCCGCCACCATCAGCGCCCTGCCGAGTGTTCCAGCCGACGTGGTCGGCGTGCAGGTGCGTGCAGATCACCAGATCGACGTCGGCCACGGTGACGCCCGTGGCCGCGAGCCGGGCGGGGAGGTCCGCGCCCGCCGGAGCCCCCGGTCGGATCACCGACGCGCTCAGGCCCGTGTCGACGAGAATGGTCCGGCCAGCGCTGCGCAGCAGCCAGGTCTGGACGGCGATCCGCACCTGGTCGGTGTCGGGATTCCAATGCGCGGGCGCCAGCCGGAACTGGTGTGCCGTCCAGGTGTCCGGGTCGGTGCCGGGGAAGAAGTCGGCGGACGCCAGCGTCCAGTGTTCGACGTGCGGGATCCGCGTCAGCGACACGGCGCCGACCTCCAGGGTGTCCATGACGGATAGCCTGGACGGGGCGTCCGTCGTGGGGAAGAAGGCACATTAATGTCCACTGCCGAGTCCACGGAGTCCCCACTTCGACTTGCCGGTGAGGCGACCCCAAGGTCCGCGGCTGACCGGAGCGCCGCCGCGTGGGTGGTGACCGAGGAGCAACGCCGGGACTGCCCGGTGACAGGCCTGCTGCGCCGCGTCGGCGACACATGGAGTCTGGTGGTCATCCGACTGCTGGCCGAGCGTGCCTACGGTTTCAATGAGCTTGACCGCGCTATCGAGGGGATCAGCCGCCGCGTGCTGACCCGAACCCTGCGCGGTTTGGAAGCTGACGGATACATCCGTCGCACGTCACTCGGTGACCGGCCCGCCCGCGTGCAGTACTCCATCACCGACCGCGGGGTCTCCCTGCGCGAGCAGCTTCTCCTGCTCGGCCAGTGGGCCGTCGCCGATCGCGGAGGTGACACGGAGGCGAAGGCCCGGATCGCCGAGCTGGCCGAGGCGGGTAGCCAAAAAAGCTGATCATTTTACGATTACGCGCAACGGGCGCGCGGACGTGATGCTGATCTCCGATGCCGAGTACGCGTCGATACGCGAGACCCTCGACCTCCTGTCAGACGATTCGGATGGTTATGCTACGTGTCCGCGAGCGTGGCCGCCACGGTCGCCCCCAACTCCCAGCACGCTTCGCGAGCAGCAGTGTCGAGCGCTCCCACCACCGTCAGCGGCTCCCGCGAGCGCCTCCACCGCAGCCCCGCAGTGATCGTCTCGACCGATCGTACGGCGCCTGTGGTGTCGCTGCCTCCGTGGACGTAGAGGGCATACGGCCGACCGATGGCTGCTTCAAGGCAAGGATAATACACACCATCAAAAAAGTGCTTCAAAGCCCCCGACATATATCCGATATTCGCCGGAGTACCAAGAATATATCCATCGGCAGCCAATACATCCGAGGCCGTGGCCGAGAGTGCCGGCCGAACCTCAACCTCCACGCCCTCGATTTCGTCCGTCCGAGCACCCGACAGAACGGCCTCTAGCATCTCCTGCATGGTCGGGGACGGGGTGTGATGGACCACCAGCAGCTTCGCCACAGCCATACCCTACCAAGCTAAGGCCCACCCCCTCATACGAGAAGGTGGGCAAGTGGTCAGGGACAGGTGCACGGGCTATATACCCAAACACGCCTCCGTGCAGCATCGTGGCCGGCAAGGTGGTGAATCGCATCCATGTAGCGGGCGGCTGCGTCCATATCTCCGAAGCAGTGACGGGGAGAGATCCAGCCATTCGGTTCCCGATAGGCGAGGTGGATTTTCATGCCCACCGGAATCGGCTGGGCCTCAATCTGCGGCTTCGGGAACTCCACGCGCGCCACGCAACATCCAAGCGGTGTGCGTCAAACGCCCGAAGGCCCTGCCTGGTAGCCGGATAGCGCCTCGTGGCGCGGTGTAGATCGATTCGCGCTTCGCTCCCTGATTTTCCGCATGGATTCCTCGGACAGGTAGCGCCGGTCGGAGACCTGCCACTCGTCGTGGGTCTCCATGAGCACGGCGGTCGCGAGACGAAGCAGCGCTTCCCGATTCGGGAAGATCCCAACGACGTCGGTGCGGCGTCTGACCTCCCGGTTCAACCGTTCCAACGGGTTGTTCGACCAGATCTTGCGCCAGTGCGGTTCCAGGAAGTCCGCGACGGTGTCGACCTGGGCGCGCACCAGCTCGGCGGTCGGCTGCGCGAAGACCGTCCCGATCGTGGCCGTCACCATCGACGCGGCATGCTTGGGCACCCGAACAGCGACGTTGCGCTGGAAGTGGACCCGGCACCGCTGCCACGAGGCGCCGGTCAGCACCTTGCTCACCGCGGCGGTCAACCCCCGGTGCGCATCGGAGATGACCAACTGGACGCCGTCCGCACCGATGGCCAGGCCCCGGTGAATTGCCGGGCGCCGGTCCCCGAAGGCCCGGGCACGTCCCGAATTCCATGGGTCTCGCGATACCCACCAACGGCCTGTGCAAGGTTTGCGGTGTGATTCTCAACGAGGCGCAGCTCGCTGCGGCGCTGCCCGCCTACGATCTGGGCCCCCATCTCGGTCGGGGGGCGTTCGGAGTCGTCCTGGCCGGTCGGCACCGTGAGCTGGGCCGGGACGTCGCCGTCAAGGTTCTGCCGATCAGGCAGACAGGGACATCCGAGGCTCGGCTGCTCGCGCTCCTGGACCATCCACACATCGTTCGGGTCTTCGACGCCGTTACCGTGGACGACCTCCATCTGATCGTGATGGAGCTGCTGCCGGGCGGAACGCTGACCCGCCGCGCGGCGGGGATCACCACCGAGGCCACGTGCGCGGTCGGGCTGGCGGTGGCGGACGCGCTGGAGTGCGCCCACCGCAACGGGGTGCTGCACCGCGACATCAAGCCGGAGAACATCCTCTTCGACCGCTCCGGGCTGCTGAAGGTCACCGACTTCGGCATCGCGAAGATGGTGGAAGGCGCGGCGGCGGACGCGAGCGCAAGCGCCGTCGTCGGCACGCCCCGGTACATGGCCCCCGAACAGCTGCTCGCGGGACGGCTCAGCGCCGCCACCGACCTGTACTCCCTCGGGACGATGCTGTACGAGCTGTTCAGCGGACGACCGCCGTACGGCGCCGGGCTGTCCGCTCCGTCGCTCATCGCCCACCACCTGAACGTTCCGGCGCCACCGCCGGACGGTGTTCCCGCCCGTATCTCCCAGGTACTGATGCGCGCACTCGCCAAGGAGCCCGCGGCCCGTCAGCCGTCCGCCCACGCCTTCGCCCTGGAGCTGGCCCAGGCCGCCGCCACCGAGCTCGGCCCGGGCTGGCTGGCCCGCTCCAGGATCCCGGCGCGCCTCGACGACGACATCCGCGCGGCAGCCGACAGTCACCCACACCCGACCGCGAGCGAGACCCCGACCGCGGACGTGACCCCGGCACCGCACGCATTCCAGGGCGCGCACGCGACACCGGGCGCACCTCCGACCCCGACCCCGCGTCCCGCGCCTGACGCGGGTGGCTCCGCGGGGCCGGGAAGCGGTGGAAGCCCGCTGGCCGGTCTCCGGCACCCCAGCCGTCCCGTCGCCGCGGCGATCGTGATCGCGCTGCTCGCCGGAATCGGGACCCTGCTGACCATCACCCTGAACGACGGTGATGACAGCGACGACGCCGCCGGAACACACGTGGCCACGGCCGGCCCGCAGAGCCCGCCGTCCGGTGCCTCGCCATCAACGTCCACCACCGACAGGCCGCCGGCGCCGCCCGGTACCAGGAACGCCCCCCGGCTGCTGGGCTCCCCGCTGACCGCGCACACCGCGGCGCTGTGGACGGCGCGGTTCTCGCCGAACGGCAGGCTGATGGCGACCGCCGGTGACGACCAGGTCGTCCTGCTGTGGGATGTGTCCGACCCCGCCGCGCCCCGTGACCTCGGGACCAGGGCAATCACGCATCCGGGCCGAGTGGAGGAGGTCGCGTTCGCCCCGGACGGCCGCACTCTCGCCGTCGGCGGCGACCGCACGCTGCGGCTGTGGGACATCAGCGAACCGACTGCCCCGCGTGCCATCGGCCAGCCGTTGAGCGGCCACCTCGGCTACGTGTACTCGATCGCGTTCTCACCGGACGGCAGGCGGCTCGCGTCCGGCGGTGGCAACGACTCGCTCGTTCTCTGGGATGTGTCGGACCGGACCAGACCGGTGCTGCTGACGCGGTATGACGGCAGCACGGCCGCGGTGGCCTTCGCGCCGGATGGGCGCAGCCTGGCCAGCGGCAACGGTCCACGGGTCCTGCTGTGGGACGCCTCGACGCCGAACAACGCCAGCCCGCTGGCCGAGCTGCCCTCCGCAGCCGCCGCCTATGTCTACGGCCTCGCCTACTCCCCGGACGGCCGGGTGCTCGCCACCGCCGGGGACGCCAGAACGGTCCAGCTGTGGGACGTCACCAACCGGGCGACGCCCCGCCCCCTCGGCCCACCGCTGACCGACCACACCGCGACCGTCGTCTCGGTGGCCTTCGCACCGGACGGGCGCACGATGGCCACCGCCAGCGACGACCACACGGTACTGCTCTGGGACGTCACGAACCCCGCCGCGCCAAGCCGGCTCGGTGAGCCGCTGACCAGCCCCGGCTTCATCTCGGTCGACTTCTCACCGGACGGACACACCCTCGTCACCGCCGGCGGCGACCACCTGGTCCGCCTGTGGAGCGTCGGCTGACTTGTGACTCCGCGAGTGGGATCTCGCTTCGAAGTACCAGGCGTTCCGCTGCCCGGCCTTGTCCCCGGGCAACGACCAGGATGCTCCGGGGGCAGTCCGGGGGCGGTACCGATCGTGCTGGCGTAGGTTCAGGCTTCTCACCAGCATCTTTGACAATCGGGCGAGAAACGGGCCCATACCCGCGTTGCACACGCACGGCGCGGCCCCTGTTCACTGCCGAGTCCACGGAGCCCGCTTTTCGTGCTCGGCCAGTGGACCGCCACCGATCTCGAAGACGGCATGCACGGTACCAGCTTTTCAGGTCACCGAGGGCGCAGACGTTGTCTCGGCAGCGCGGAGACCATCCGGTCGTTCGACGGGGAGAAGCCAGGTTGTGGCGCTTCGTGGCTGACTACTAGGCTTCATCACGATAGCGGCCTGATGGAGACGAAGTGAGACGACGGACCGTACGGGACGATCGGTGATCATCGACCGGGAACGGGTGGCGGAGGCCCTGCCTGGTTATCTTCTGGGTGAGCAGCTTGGGTCAGGGGCGTTCGGGCTGGTTCTCGCGGGCACGCACCGGCAGATGGGCAGACCGGTGGCCATCAAGGTGATGGCAGCGGTGGGCACCGCATCCCCTGCGGCTGGCTTCGCCGCCGAGGCGCAGATGCTGGCCCGACTGGACCATCCGCACGTCGTGCGGGTCTACGACTATGTCGAGGACCGCGGCCTGTGCATCGTTGTGATGGAGTTGCTGGCCGGGGGCACCCTGACCAGGCAGCGGGCGGCGATGGGCCCCGAGCAGGTCTGCGCGGTGGCGTTGGCGGTCGCCGCGGCCCTCGAGCACGCGCACCGCCACAAGGTGCTGCACCGCGACATCAAGGCCGACAACATCATGTTCGCCGGTGACGGCACGCTCAGGGTCACCGATTTCGGCATCGCCAAGCTGTTCGAGGGCTCGGGGACGACCACCACCGGTATCGCTGGCACGCCGGCGTACATGGCCCCGGAACAGATCGAGGGTGGCCAGCTGGGGCCGTGGACCGACCTGTACGCACTGGGAATCGTCCTGCACAGCCTGTTCACCGGACGGCTGCCGTTCGACCCGAAACTGCCGCTGCTTGTCCTGCTGAGCCAGCAGGTGACCGAGCCACCACCGCCGATGCCCGGGGTGGCCGCTCCGCTGGCCGAGGTGGTGTTGCGCATGCTGGCCAAGTCCCCCGCCGACCGTCCCCCGGATGCCGCCACGTTCGCACTCGAGCTGGCCTCCGCCGCCACCGCCGTGTTCGGTGTCGGGTGGACCGCACGTGCGCGGCTGCCGCTGCATCTCGACGAAGCGGTGCGTGCCGCCACCAACCGTCCACCCGGGTGGGCACGCTGGGACTTCTTCATCGCCCATGCAAGCGCCGACCAGCCGTGGGCGGACTGGATCGCCTGGGAGCTGGAGGCCGCCGGCTACCAGGTGCTGCTCCAGGCGCGCGACGGCGCGGCCAGGTCACGGTGGACCGCCAACCTGCGTGACGGCATCCGGCACTGCGCCCAGGTGCTGGTCCTGCTGTCCGGCGCCGGTCTGGGGCCGGTGGTCGAGCAGACCGGATGGGGCGCCGAGCACGACGCGGAGATGGAGACGCTCGCGGACCGGATCGTGGCGGTGCGGGTCGAGGACCGTCCCCACGCGGATCCACCAGGCGCAGCGCCGGTTCTCGACCTGTTCGGCTACTGCGCTGACACCGCGCGCAAGGCCCTGTTGGACCGGGCGGCTGTCGCCCTGGCCGGGCGGGCGGAGTCCCCGGGCCCGGGAGTTCACACATCTCTCCCACCGGTCAGGGCGATGACCGGGCCGGTGACCCTGGTGCCGCCCCGGCTGCCGGCCCTGCTCGTCGCGCCGCCCTTCCCCGCGAGGCTGGGCTCCCCGCCGCCGGACCACGGGGAGAGCTCTCCGGTACCGACCGCGTCGTCCCGCCCGCCGACGTCGGACCCGCCGGCATCCAGCCCGCCGGCCTCGGGCGAGTCGGCCTCAGGCGAGCCGGCCTCAGGC
Organism: Frankia sp. AgPm24; assembly: GCF_023243055.1. Taxonomy (NCBI): domain Bacteria; kingdom Bacillati; phylum Actinomycetota; class Actinomycetes; order Frankiales; family Frankiaceae; genus Frankia; species Frankia sp. AgPm24. Next base: position 14,342 of record NZ_JALKFW010000224.1, read on the forward strand.
GAGCCGGCCTCGGAACGGTCCGGGTCGTCGGCCGAGGCTGTCCCGGATGGCGCGGAGCCGTCGGCAGGCGAACCCCGCGAGAAGCCGATCGCGGGTCGGCCCACCGGTCCGCGCGTCAGGAGCCTGCGACGGGGGCTGGAACGCAACACTGTGATCGTCGGCGTTGTCGTGCTCGTCCTGGCAGTCGCCGCTGGAGTGCTCATGGTGTCCGTTTACCCTCGGACATCTCCTCGCCGCCCCACGGCGCTGCCACCCGCCACGGTGCCGGCGCACTCGGCACCCGCGGCCAGCCCGACCCGGTCGCCGTCGGTGCAACCGAGTGGCTCGGCCTCGCCTACCGCGGCGGTGACCACCCCGCCCAGCAGCTCCGGCACGACCGCCGCCGGGAGCACCGCGCCGACGAACGCCGCCACGAACGCCGTGACGCAGGCCGCCGTGCGCCCGACCGCGGTCTCTGTCAGCGGCATCAACGGTGGTGACGACCGGACGCAGGTTCCGGGTTCCGAGGCGGACACCTCCTGGGTCGGCAACAACGCGACGTGTTCGGCATGGCTGGACAACAACGGCTCCGGCGCGCTCGCGGGGGTGCTCAACACCTCGCTGACCCAGTCCTGCGTGGCCGAACTGTTCCGTAGCGACGGGATGGCATATACCTTCTCCGCGTCATGGGGTGCCAAGAAGACAAACTTCATTCCAGTCGCGGGTTACACGATGTGGATCTGTGTATGGCACGCGGACCAGCAGTCGACCACCGAGCAGTGCTCACCCCACTTCAGGATGAACGGCACCGTCCCGGTCAGGAAGTGACATCCTCATGGTCCCCGGTCGGCCCCTGCACCGACGAGGCCGGCGGGGCATCGGCGTCCGAGCCGAGCGGGGCGAGCAGTAGCACCACGTCGGACGGGACGCTGAAGCCGATGGCGCTGCCCAGCGGGGACCGTTCGTCATAGTCGGCGACGAGCAGCTCCGGCAGATCCGGCGGGAGCAGACCACGCTCCTGGAACTCCTGGGTGACCCGCCGTACCGGCCGGGTGAAACCACGCAGGCTCCGTTCCTCGGCGTAGCCTCCGATCCGGTAGACCTCCTCGCGGCTGATCGAGCCGTCCAGTTCCGCCGCTCGCCGGACGACCTCCGCCTGCACGGGCGCCTCGTCGTCGAGGCGGCGCATCACCGCCTGAATCCCGGCCGCCGTCCATCCGTTCTCCTCGAGCAGACGGCTCACCCGCTCGACGTCCTCGACCGAGGAGTCCGCCACGTTGACACTGAGCGCGTTCTTCGCGTGGTGAAGCAGGCCGTCCGGGCGAAGCATGAAAAGCCGCCTGCCGGTGGCCGCGTACATTTCCCGGAACAGCTCCAGCCGGGGGCCGCGGGGCCGGCCCTCGGTCCGGTGCCACCAGTCCTCCTTCAGATCGGCGGTGACGAAGACGACGTCGGTGCACCGCCGCTGTGCCTCCCCGACCGTCTGACTCCAGACCAGGTAGTCACCGACCGCACCGTCCCCACCCTTGGCCTTGTCCATGTAGCCCGGGGGAATGCGCGCCTCCAGCCGCCTGCGGCCTTCGGCGACGCCTTTCGCATGCTCCTGCGTATCGGGCGGGCGGCCGACCCGGCCGTCGAGGATCCGTTCCAGCGCCGCGAGAACGGGATCCGTCGCGGTATCCCGCAGATAGTCGTACGCGGAGCTGTCGTCGATGACGGAGATGTCATGCGCCACCTCGTTGAAAGCCTCGTCCAGCAGATCCTTCAACCGCGTCGACTCCGACTCCTCCAGGGCGACCCGGTTCGCCCACGTCTGAAGCGCCTGCGACGCCTGGGAGCGTAGGTCGACGAGCCGTTTCCTGGTCTCCGCCGTACCCCGCGGGTCACCCAGCACCGCCTCCCGCGCACCCCAGAACTCCGCGACCACCTGGGGCGGGATCCACAGACGGTCCCCGATCCTCGTGAGCACCTCGATCAGGTCACCACGAGCAGCCGTCGTGTAGCGATAAAGATTGAGCAGCACGTTGGTGTCCGGGACCACCAGGCCCGTCACCAGCGCGTTCTGGTAGTCGACGTCCGACGGCGTCCGGTACCCCTCGTAGCCGTCGAAAAGGCCGAGTCCGGGCGAGGGCCCGGTGGTCACGAACGCAGCTCGTTGCGCATCGCCTGCTGGCTCACCCGGACCCCGACGGTTCCATCGACGATCTTGCGGACCAGTTCCTCCCGGCGGTCCTTCGACACCCCCCGGATACCGAGGCCGCCGGCCAGCCGACGCAGTACGGCGACGGACCCCAGCCCCGCGACATATGTCGTCGCCTCTTCTCGGTCATACAGGCCCGCAAGACGTTCGGACACCGCAGCCGGGTCGGGCGCACCGGTCGTGCCCCGTTTCTCCACCGACGTGTCCGTCGTCGGGTCGGTCGGCGGCGCGTCCACCGGGGCCGTCGCCTGCGGCGTAAGGGTGAGGGCTCGCCGACCGGTGACGAGATCGCTCAGCGCCTGCCCGTCGAGGGTCCGCACGAAGGCCGAAAACCGGTCGAGCGCGACGGCAAGGAGTCCTGGGACGTCGTCAGCCATGTGGTACCGCTCCGATCTTCCGCACGAACTCGGTCACCAACAGGCGGAGCTCCCGCTCGATGTCCGGGCCCAGACGTTCGGACAGCACCGCGGGAACGCATCGCTGCGGCGCGGACGCGTAGTACGTCTGGCTTTCCCGGAGCATGGCGTCGAACGTGGCCACCCGGCCGCGGGTCTGGTCGACGAAGTTCTGGAACGTCGGGATCAGCTGCCCGGCACGGGCGTAGCGGACCATCGTGAAGACGACGCCGAGCAGGTGCGGCGACAGTCCGTCCACGGCCCCCTGACCCGTTGCACCGGTCTCGGCGGCCGCATGGAGCTGCCGCCTGAACGCGTCCAGCCGAAGCTTCAGATGATCGACCGCGAACGTGGACAGAACCTCGGGACGGGCCGGGACTATCACACCGTCGCTGGCGGCGATAGCCGATCTGGTGATGATCCCGAAGTTGGGCGGACAGTCGATCAGCACGAGGTCGTACGCCTCGTCCCGGACGGTCTCCAGCGCCTCCCCAAGGCGGCGGATGACGCGCAGGTACTTCTCCCGTGAGCGGTATGACTCCGCCTTGCCGATCTCGATCGCAAGTGCTTCCTCGACGTCGCCCAGCATGAGATCGGACGCGACCAGGCCAAGCTCACCCCCACCCGCACGGATGTAGAAGTTCGCCGGCTCGGGCACGGTCACGAACGGGACCAGGCTCACCCGCCGGTTGGCGGGTCGGCGGATCTCGTACCAGTGCCGGATCGTGCGTTGCGGCGCCAGCATGGTCCGCCACTCCTCCGGCCGGTAGAACGACAGAGTGAGGCTCGCCTGCGGATCGACATCGAGCAGCAGAACGCGCCGACCCTGCCGGGCGATCTCGGCTCCGATGTTCGCGGTGAGGGTCGTCTTGCCGACCCCACCCTTGTAGTTGATGACGCTCGCGACCTTCATCGCGCGGTCTCGGCGGTCGGCGGCCCGGTGGTACCCGCGTCCCGTGTCCACACGCCACGAAACGCCCGGCCCACCACTGGTCCGCCTACTACTGCTCCCCCCACCAGTGCTCCCCCCACCAGCGGCCGCACCACACCACCATCGACATCCGGCGCGGATGCCCGTAAGCGCCGTGTCGATGCGGAAGGTGAGATGCGCCTTTCAGTGCATGCAGAAGGTGACAATATCACCACCCCAGGAGGGCGTTGAGTGCGTTGGTCATCCCTAGAGGGAAGCGTGCCCGCTTCTGCTATCGGGTGACGATGACCGTCGCGCGGTGTCCGGCAGCGTTCCTGAGCTTGGTGTCGCCGGTGAGCAGCTCGCAGCCGAGTGCTTCGGCGAGCGCGATGTAGGCGGCGTCGTAGGCGCCGAGGTCGTGCCGCAGTTCCCACATCCGGGGGTGGTAGGGCCAGACCGGATGACGGGTGATCCGCAGGCGCGCGTAGTCAGCCAGCATCTGCTCGCCGCGATGATCAGTGATCTTCCCTCCGGCGGCAAGCCCGCGAACTGTTGACGCGACCTCGACGTCGAGATGGTGCGGGGCGTGCAACGTACGCGGGGCGGACAGACGATGCCGGAGCACCTCGTCGCCATTACGGACCGACAGCACATCCATGACGAGCGAGCAGTCAACCACGTACGTGAGGGTCAACGCCGCCCCTCGTCGCGCGCCGCGAGGACGTCGTCCATGGTGAGCTCCACCGGTTCCCTGTCCCGGGCGATGCGGGCGATGACCTCGGCGTTGGTCTCCATGGCCGCGTCAGCATCCATCAGGTCCCGCAGATACCCGGACAGCGACTGGCCGAGCGATCTGGCGCGCTCGCGCAGGACCGCCAGCGTCGTCGGATCGACATCGCGCACCTGGACGATGCCCAGATCAGCGGACTCGCTCACATCTCCACGCTACCACGCGTTCATGCATGGCGCATGAACGCATCCTCGGTGCCCAACCAGACCCGAGCGCTACGACATCAGGCTCGCCGCCGCGCTGGCGCCCAGCTCCCAGCAGGCCTCCCGGTCCTTCGCGTCCGGGGTACCGATCACCGTCACCGGCTCATGCAACCGCTTCCGCTTCAGACCGGTGGCAATCGTCTCCACGCTGCGAACCGCACCCGCGGTGTCGGAGCCACCGTGAACGTACAGGGCGCATGGCCGACCGATACTTGCTTTCAAACAAGGAAAATAGGCCTGGTCGCAGAACTTGCGGAAAGTCAACTACGTTGCACGGTCACGCTACGTGTTTCCATGAGGTCGCCACCTCGGTGACACCGAACCCCGTGAGCCGGGCCTTTCGGCGAGATCCGAGGCCCAGGATCCGCGAACATCAGCGGCCATCTACCGGGCGAGGGCCGTCCGGTCGCGAGAACGGGGCGCTCCACCCAGGCGATATTGCCACACAGAGCACCCGCCAGGTCACAACAGGATAGATTAGAGGGCGCCGTCCGGACGAGGCCCGCGCCGCGGTAGCCACCATCACGGAGAGGATCGAACTGCCTGGATGGGAAGGGACAACGGAACACGGCCCGCGCAGATACGGTCAGGCTCGGGAGCCCGGTACCCTACGCACCGACTGTGGGCACTGATCGCGTCGATCCTCCTCACAATCGGGGGCATCGCCGTACTCGCCTTCAGCATGGCCGCAGACAGCGAATACTACGGATCAAACTCGACCTACAACAACGACTACTCAGATCCTCCGCACATCCCGTTGGCCGCGCTTTCCCTCTTCCTGATGCTGCCGATAGGAACGATTCTCACCTGCCTACTCGGCTGGGACCTCCATCGTCATCGACGACGGACGATGGGCAGGTTCACGGCCAGTGAACGGCGGGAGATAGATCGCGTACAGGCTTGGCACGCAGAGCTGCATCAAAACTGGGTCTACGCCCGCGGCCTGCTCCATCATCTGACCACCGGTCGTGGCATGCAGGAGCTGCGTTTATGGGGACCCGTTGTACGCCCGGACGAACGCGTCTATCTGCATGTTCCAGCATATTACTCGCGCTTCTACGGCACCGATCCCATCTACGTCCACATGTCCGGGGTCTTCCTTGGCAGCGCACCCTTCATGGCCGCCGGATACGCGCTGACCGCGCTGGGAAATCACAGCCGCCGCCAGGCCGCGCTGGCAGCCTCGATTCCGCAGTGGCGGGAATTCACGACTGCAACCGTCCTCGTGACCAGCGAAAGGATACTGTGCGAGGTCGGCGGCCGCTGGCTGTCCTTCTTTCCGCGCCAGGCGGTGGCCATCTATCCGGATCCGGCCGACTGGTCGATAGTCCTCGACTTCGGAGACATCGAACCGCTTCGTCTCTCGGGCCTGAACGGTCCTACTCTCGCTGTCGCAATCGTGTGGATCGTCTACGGCCACTCGGCGCTGGCGGAACATCCAGGGCTGGAGCCCCTTCGCCGCCATCCGTAGGCGCCAGTCGTGTACGCACCGGGTTGAGTCTGCCCCCCGATCCCTGCCAGACGGCGAGCCAGTGCAATGGTTGAGACCTGTGGATCGGCCGGGAGGACGTACCTTCCCGGTGATCGAGGTTGAGGTCCCAGTCAGGCCGACGTTGACGCGTCGGTCGGGAAGGCACACCCGTACTCCCGGTAGTACCCGAGGACAACACACCCGAGAACGGCTCGACGGCCAGGCCGTCGCTGATTGATGAGATCGTCCGGGAAGGTGCCCGGCGGATGCTCGCGGCCGCGTTGGAGCAGTTCCTCGGCTCGGGTGCCGGCCTGTCCGCCTCGACAGTGACCCGGCTGACCACGGCCTGGCAGGGCGACTACCAGGCGTTCACCGCCCGGGATCTGGCCGGCATCGACTGCCATCCCAAGCGTGGAACCGCCGGAATCGACGCCCTCGGGGTACTGACCGGTTTCACCGGGTCATGGTCCACGACGCCTGGGCCCCCTACGACACCTACACCAGCGCCACCCACCAGCTGTGCGTCGCCCACATCCTGCGTGAACTGCAGGCCGTCAGCGACACCGCCCCGGCCGGGACCTGGTGCTGGGCCAACGCTGGCCACCCACATCGGGATCGCCCAGACCTCACCCCGCGGCACGACACACATGGCCACCCGCCACGCCCGGGCCTGCCGCACCCTCACCGGCGCCCGCCAGTTCTACGCGATCCGAAGCTACCTGACCACCGCCACCAGACACGGCATCGGCCAGGTCCCCGCCCTCGTCCACCTCGCCGAGAGCCACCCCTGCCCGACACCGGGGCCTTCGCACGGATGTGATCACTCTGCTGGTACGGCTCGAACGCCGCTTCGAGAAAAGGATCTCGTCCGCAACGAATACCTGACCAGGCCAGGCGGCGGCCGCGTCCCAGCAGAGGTAATCGCCGAGATCGTCGACGAAATCTTCCTCCCGCTCGTCCGCCCGACCAGCCCCGCCATCCACCGGCCGGACGATCCGCCCCCGACAGCATCGGAAGCAGAGCCCGGAAAAAAGTGATCCTGTACGTCGCCGGGGCCCTCTGCCGGAAAAGCACGATCCGTTTGCGCACCCTATTGGACGATCCTGCTTCGTGATGGACCAGCGGCCCGGCGTGGCCGGCGCTTACCTTGTTAGCCGTACACCAATGACCCGGCCAGCCAGGGAATATCCCCTCGGTAACCGCTTCCGCCGCCGTCCCGCTCCTGGGGCGGAACACCGGTCGTCCTCGCGGTCACCCAGGCACCGTCGGCCAGAAATGGCGCGTTCGCGCGTTGTTCGCCTGGCCGGCCGACCACCGTTGACCGAACGTCCGTGTTCGACGGCCCGAAACCGCGACCACCCTTCGACCAGCTTTCCCGCCGACCCGCGCCGATGTGCGCGCCACGGCACCCCGAAGAAAGGTCGGTGACGCAGTGGACGGCCAGCCAGTCGTACTCGGCGCGACGACGACGGACGGCACCGGCCCGCCCTCCGGGCCGACGGACGATCAGTCTCGCCACACGGCACCTCGCCGCACGACCATCAGCAACGAGTACGTGCACCGGCTCCAGCGCCGGCACTTCCTGCTCTTCGACGTGCTGCCGATTCTCGGCACCGCGGTGGCCCTCGCCCTGCTCGCGGTGCGTCCGATCACCCTGGTCGACCTTGCGCTGCTGGGGGCGATGTGGGCCATCACCCTGATGGGCGTCAGCGTCGGGTACCACCGGCTGTTCACCCACCGCTCGTTCACCGCGGCCCCGTTGCTCGGGCTGGTCCTCACGGTCTGTGGATCGATGGCCGGGCAGGGCGGGCTGGTGTCGTGGGTCGCCCTCCACCGCCGCCATCACGAGCGCAGCGACCGTGACGGGGACCCGCACTCGCCGAACCTCGCCGGCGGCGGACTCGCCGGCCGGCTGCGGGGCCTGGCCCATTCCCACTTCCTGTGGATGCGCCGCCACGAGTACCCGAACGTCGTGCACTACGCACCGGACCTGATCGCCGATCGCCGACTGATCTCCGTCGCCCGGCATTACCACGTCTGGGTCGTGCTCGGGCTGGCGCTGCCCGCCCTGGTCGGCGGACTGGTCGAGTGGAGCTGGTACGGCGCGGTCACGGGCCTGCTGTGGGGCGGACTGGTGCGGATGTTCGTGGTGGAGCATCTCATCTGGGCGATCAACTCCTTTCTGCATTCCTTCGGACGCCGGTCGTTTCGGACCCGGGAGAACAGCCACAACAGCGGCCTGCTCGCCCTGCTGACGTTCGGCGAATCCTGGCACAACAATCACCACGCTTTTCCGGAGTCGCCGTCGTTCGGATTGCGCTGGTACCGGCTTGACCCGGGAATCTGGACCATCCGCGCATGCGCGGCGCTCGGCCTCGCCAGCGACCTGAAGACACCGTCGGCGCGCCGGCAGGCCACCCGCTACGCCGATCTCCCCGCCGCCGAAATCCCCGCCGCCGACGTCGCCATCGCCGTCGCCGAGGAAAGGGCATCGTGATGCACAGCCAGGAATCCATCGCGCAGTGGTGCCGGTCGTATCTTGCCGGCGTGCTCGGCACCTCGGCGGAGAAGATCCTGCCGGACGCGTCCTTCGACCGGCTCGGCATCGACTCGGCGGTCGCCGTCTCGCTGCTGATCGAGGTGGAGAACGAGTACGGCGTCGATCTGCCGCCGGAGGCGCTGTTCGAGAACCCGACGATCAACGCCGTCGCCGCCTATCTGTACCCCCGGGTAGGGGCTGGCGCCGTATGACCACCGCGGCGGACATCGATGCCGGCGCCCGGCGGGCAGGGGACAGTCCGCGGGCCGAGGACAGTTTGCGGGCGCAGGAGGCCATTCGGTACCACTATGACGTCAGCAACACGTTCTACCAGCTCTGGCTCGACCGGTCGCTGGCCTATTCCTGCGCCATGCCGGCCGCTCCGGACGACTCGCTCGAGCACGCCCAGCAGCGCAAACTGGACTTCCACCTGAACGCCGTCGGCATCGGCCCCGCGGCCGGTGTCGGTGCCGCTCCCGCGGCCAGCATTGGCCCCCCGCCCGGCCTCGGCCCCGTGCCCGGGAGCGGCTCGAGCACGCGGGTGCGGTCACTGCTCGATGTCGGCTGCGGCTGGGGCGCCGTCCTGCGGCTGGCCCGCGACCGCGGCGTCCCCCGGGTCGTCGGGCTCACCCTCAGCGACGAGCAGGCCGCCCATCTCGACGCGGACCGCGGCCCAGGCTTCGAGGTGCACACCCGCGACTGGCGGGACTACACCCCGGACGCCCCGTTCGACGGAATCATCTCGATCGGCGCGTTCGAACACTTCGCCCGGCCGGAGGACACCGCAGCCGAGCGGATCGAGCGGTACCGGGAGTTCTTCGGCCGCGTCCGGGACTGGCTCACCGACGACGGCGTCCTCTCGCTGCAGACCATCGCCTATGCCAACATGCCTCGGGAGAAGGCCAGCGCGTTCATCCAGGAAGAGATCTTCCCCGCCGCCGAACTGCCGACGCTCGCGGAGATCACCGCCGCGGCCGAGGGCATCCTGGAGACGCGGCTGGTGCGCAACGACCGCCTGGACTACGCGTGGACCTTCGAGCAGTGGGCCGCCCGACTGCGGGCGCGCCGCGACGAGGCCCGCGCGCTCGTCGGCCCGGAGGTCGTCGCCCGCTACGAGCGATACCTGCGTATGAACGCGCTCGGCTGCCGAATGGGCAAAATCTGCCTGTATCGGCTGGTGTTCCGCCCCTATTCCCGCGCGTACTTCCGGTCTGACGTATGACCGCAGGAGACCTGATCGCTCCCGCAGCGGGAGCGGCGGGGAGCTCGGGGGCGGGAGCGGCCCGGGTACGGTTCAACCCGTTCGGCGCCGAGTTCCGGTGTGACCCGTATCCGATGTACCGCCAGCTGCGCGAACAGCGGCCCGTGCACCGCACCCTCGGGATGTGGGTACTCAGTCGGTACGCCGACGTGCGCGAGGTGCTGCGCGACCGGACGTTCAGCGCCGGGGTGATCCCCCGCCAGATCAGCCGGCAGGCGGCCCGCCTCGAGGTGACGGACACCGGCCGCGTCGAGCGGCTGAGCCTGTCCTCGCTGGTGTTCACGGACGAACCGGCGCACGGACGGCTGCGCGCGCTGGTCAACCACGTGTTCACCGCGACGGCCATCGACGGGCTGCGTCCGGGCATCGCCGCGACCGCCGACCGACTGCTGGCCCAGGCGTGGGCCGAGGGCGGTGTCGACGCCAGTGTCAGTGGCGGCGGCAGCGGCGGTGCGGAACACCAAGGGGAACACGGAGAGGAAGGGGGAGGGGAACGCGGAGACCAGGGTCGGATGGACGCCGTCGCCGGATTCGCCGCGCCGCTGCCGGTTGCGGTCCTGTGCGACTGGCTGGGCCTGCCCGCCGAGGTACGGCCGCACGTCGCCGGCTGGACCCACGACATCCGGTTCATCCTCGAACCCGGCCTGATGCGCCCGGGCGACCTCGTCCGGGTCCGCGAGGTGCTCGACGAGTTCATGGCCGTGCTGGGCGAGGTGATCGCCGACCGTCGCGCGAGGCCGGGCGAGGACCTGATCAGCCGGCTTCTGGCGGCCCGCACCGGCGGCCAGGACCGGCTCGAGGACGCCGAGATCGCCTATGTCGGCGTGATGTGCTTCGTCGCGGGGCTGGAGACAACGACCAGCCTGCTCGGCAACACGCTGCTCGCGCTGCTGACCCACCCGGCTCAGGACGCGCTGATGCGCCGCCGCCCGCAGCTCGCTCGCGCCGCCGTGTCCGAGGCGCTGCGGTACGACCCGCCACTGCAACTCACCAAGCGCCTGGCCACCCGCGACGTCGAGATCGGCGGCGAGCGGATTCCGGCCGGCGCCGAGGTCCTGCTCTGCCTCGGCGCTACGGGGCGTGACCCGGCCGTCTTCGCCCGACCGGACGAGTTCGACATCACTCGGCAGGCGCGCGAGCACCTGGCGTTCGGGCACGGCATGCACGGCTGTCTCGGCGGCGCACTTGCCCGGGCGCAGGTCGAGATCGCGCTCGAGTGCCTGTACCGACGCTCCGACCTGCTCCGCCTCGCCTCACCCGCCGAGAGTCCGGCCACCGATCGTCCGGCGGCGGATCGTCCGGCGGCGGGCCCGGGAACGAACCGAGGAGAGGGGCCGTCGTGGCAGGACCACAGCTTCATCATCCGCGGTCTGACGAGCCTGCCCGTGACGTTGCGGGGCGGGTCGTGACGGCGCCCGGGCGCGCATGGCTGCGCGCCGAGCCCGCGAGCCCGGCCGCGACCCGGCTGCTGCTGCTGGCGCACTCCGGGGCCGGCGCCGCGTCGTTCACCCGATGGCTGGGACTGTTCGGACCGGGCGTCGGGCTGGTGCGGGTCCAGCTGCCGGGCCGGGAGGACGCCGCCGCCGAGACCCTGGCGAGGCGACTGCCCGAGGTCGTCGATCCACTGCTGGCCGAGCTCGCCCCGCTGACCAACGCTCCGCTCGCACTGTATGGGCACAGCATGGGTGCTCTGGTCGCCTTCGAGCTCGCCCGCGCGCTCACCGCCGCCGGCACGGCGCCGGTCCACCTGTTTGTCTCCGGACGCCGAGCCCCCCATCAGCCGAACCGGCGCCCGCGCATCGACCGCCTGCCCGACGACGAGTTCGTCACCGCGCTCGAGCGGCTGGGCGCCGCCGAGCGGGTGGCCCGGACAGCGGCGTTCCTGCGCTACGCGATCAGGGTGACCCGCGCCGACCTCGAGCTGTCCGAGGAGTACGACCACCGGTCGGTGCCGCGCCTCGCGTGCCCCATCACCGGGTTCCATGGCGACAACGACCTGGTCGTCGACCGGGACCAGGTCGAGGCCTGGCAGGCGGAGACCGACGGCCCCTTCGTCCTGCGCACCTTCCCCGGCACGCACTTCTTCCACCAGGAGCACCGGGCGGCCATCGCACAGATCATGAGCGAGGCGCTGACCGGAAAGCCCGCGACGGAGCCGGTGGGGACGGGGAGGTCCCGGTGAGCCAAGCACCGACGCCGCTGCCCGACGTCCTGCGTGCACGGGCCCGGCGCCAACCGGAGGACCGGGCGTTCGTCTTCCTCGACGAGTACGGCCAGGAGGCGCGCACCCTCACCTACGGTGAGCTCAACGCCCGGGCGCAGACTGTCGCGGCGGCCTTGGCCGGCGTCGCCGCGACGCCCGGCGAGCGGGCGCTGCTGGTCTTCGAGACCGGCCCGGACTTCCTCGCCGCCTACCTCGGCTGTCTGTATGCCGGGGTGGTCGCCGTGCCGGTCGTCCCGCCCCGTGCCGGACATGTCCGAGCCGGGACCCTGGCGATCGCGCGGGACTGCGCGCCGGTGGCGCTGCTCGGCGAGGCAGCGACCCTTGACCTCGTCGCCCCCGCGCTGGCCGAGGCCTGCCCCGGCCTGCGCCGCCTCGCCGTCGACCGACTCGGCTCCACGACCCTCTGGGGAGTCGACGCGGATCAGCCGGATCGGGTGCCGAGGGGCGCCGACCCGGCGCCGACGTCCCCGGACGCGCTCGCCTTCCTGCAGTACACCTCGGGCTCCACCGCCGCGCCCAAAGGCGTGATGGTCACCCACGGGAACCTCGCGGCCAACCTGGCGATGCTCACCCGCGCGTTCCGGCACGACCCGGGCTCGCCCTGGGTGGGCTGGACGCCGCTGTTCCACGACCAGGGGTTGATCGCCAATGCCCTGCACCCGCTGTACCTGGGCGGGCTCGGCGTGCTGATGACCCCGTCGACGTTCATCCGCCGCCCGCTGCTCTGGCTGCGAGCGATCTCCCGGTACCGGGCGCAGACCAGCGGCGGTCCGAACTTCGCCTTCGACCTCTGCGTCACCCATGCCGCCCGGCGCCGGGCGGTCGCGGGCGCTGACCACGACCTGTCCGACCTTGATCTGAGCTGCTGGACGAACGCCTTCAACGGCGCCGAACCGCTGCGCGAGGGGACGCTGCGCCGCTTCGCCGAGACGTTCGCGCCGTATGGACTACGCCCGCAGGCCCTGTACCCGTGCTATGGCCTGGCCGAGGCGACCCTGATCGTGACCGGCAGCGAGCCGGGACGTGGCCCGCGCACGCTCGCCGCGGACCCGGAGGCCCTGGCGGCCGGGCAGTGCGTGGCGTCCACCCGCGCCGATGCCCACGTTCTGGTCGGCTCCGGACAGGTGCCCCCGGGCAGTGACATCCGGATCATGGATCCGGAGACGGGACGGCCCCGGCCACCGGGCGGAATCGGCGAGATCTGGGTCGCCGGGCCGCACGTCACCGCCGGCTACTGGCACCGCCCGGAGGCAACCGCCACCGCGTTCGTCCAGCTCGCCCCAGCCGCACCGAACGCACCGAACGCACCGAACGCACCGAACGGGTTCTACGAGTCCGACCAGGCGAATGGGCGCTACCTGCGCACCGGCGACCTCGGCATGATCGTCGACGGCGAGCTCTACGTCGCCGGACGCCTGCGCGACCTGATCATCATCCGAGGCCGCAACCACTTCCCCCAGGACATCGAGTTCACCGCGACGACAGCGCATCCCGCCGCCCGCCCAAACGGCGTCGCCGCCTTCACGGTCCCCGACGCGGGTAGCGACCCACGGCTGGTCGTCGTGCTGGAAGTACGGGCAACGCCGGGCGTCGACCTGGACGAGGTGGCCGGGGCGATCCGGGCGGCGGTCCTGCGCGAACACGACCTCACGATCGGCGAGGTGGTGCTCACCCGACCGGGCGCGCTCCCCACGACCAGCAGCGGCAAGATCATGCGGACCGCCGCCCGACAGCGCTACCTGGACGCCGATCTCCCCGCCCCGCGCCGGCGCACCGCACCGGCCGCCGCATCGAACACCGCGATGACCGGTTAGGCCACGCCGAACCGACCGACCCGGGACGCACGAGCACCACGCGTCGAAAACGCTCAGGTTCCACATCACCCACGATTTACACACACGAGATCTGTTCGGCGCCACCCGCCGCTTCCCCGCCCGCGACGACCGGCTCGATGAACGGTTTCTGATGGGCTAGTTCAGCCGCCACCGACAACCCAACCGATCACAAAACAGCGGCTGCCGTACTAGGGCGTGACCGTCAGCTGAGTGCTGACGCTGGTGCCGTTGGCCGTCGCGGTGAAGGTGACGGTCTTCGTGGTGCTGACCCGCCGCGCGGTTGTGACATTGACCGTGAGGTTGGAGCCCCCGGCCGGAATGACGACCTGCGATGGGACCCTGGCGACCTGCGGGTTGCTGGAGCTGAGAGTGACCGTCGTTCCGCCCGCCAGCGCGCCGCTGCTCAGGACCGGGAACAGCTTGGCCGTGTTGCCGAGGCTGTTACCGGCCTTGACCGTCGCCGGAGACGCAGTCAGACTGATCAACGTCGGCTGCACCTCGCCGCTGCTCCCGGCGTCGCGCACCTGCAGGTACATGGATGTCGGCGTGGAGCCGTTCGTGTCAACGGGGGCGGTGAGGGCACCCGTCTCGACATTCAGCATTTTCGGGTTGCTGGTGCCCATGGCGAGACGGAAGCGCGCCTCCGGATATCCGCCGTCGGCGGTGGAGAACTGGATGCTGTACCAGCCTCCGGTGGGAACGCTGCCGTTGAACTCGCCCGGATACAGGTTGGCTCCGGCAGTCCACCAGAACTGCTCCGCCTCGCTCAGCGTGACGGTCGGGGTGGCGTCGCTCACGGCGGGGAGGTCGCGTTCGATCTGGGCAACCCGCTCGCCCGGCAGCCCGGTGGCCGAATCCACCCCGTAGAAGCGGAAGGTGGCATGCACCGGCTCCGGTGACTGGTAGCCGAAGGCGAAGGAGCTGATCAGATGGCTACCGCTGAACGGAACATCATCGGCGAGCTCGGTGGCGCCTTCGGCGTAGTAGGTCGGGTAGGTCGGGTAGCCGAGACTGATGTTGCTGTAGAACTGGGTCTCCTCGGCGGCTTGGGCGACACCTGCGGACATCGCCAGTACCAGCGCCACGAAGCTGCCGACAATCAGCTTGCGCAGCCCGTCCTGCCTGGCATGGGTGCGCCGTTTGAGGGTGGCGGCTCCCTCGGACAAGCCGAGCGGCGCAGCGGGCGGAATCGGCAGCGCCTGGGTGGTGCGGCGGTCTTTTCTCATGCCTCCTGATACGACACCGGTCCCGATCCGGTTCAATATCCGCCGGCCTGAAACAGCGATACCTGGGCTGCCAGGGACAACTACCAGCGTCCTGATTCGCCGACTCACTGGCAGTATTGCGTGGGGCCCCGGACCACGTCCGGGGCCCTCAACCTGTCAAGAGCCACTCGGCGTCGCGAGAATACTCGGAACCCTCGTCGGAGGGTGTTGGGGTCAGCTGCCTTCGATCGGGTTGCCGTCGGGTCCGACGACGAACCACTTGCCACCGAACTTGTCGATTCCCTGCCCCATGGCGGCCCCGGCCGTGGTGTCCTTGGCGAAGTAGTACAAAGGATGACCATGGTAGGTCACCTGAAGGGTGCCGTCCGCTCGGGTGGTCGTGGCGATCTCGCTCGACGTGACCCCGGAACCGGCTTCCGGCGCCTGGGACACGACGTAGGGCGGCCATGCCTTCGCGCAGTTCTCCGAACACATGGAGGTGACGCCCTGATCGGCTCCGAACAGGTAGAGCGTCCGACCACCGCCGTCGACCAGGATCGTGCCGAACCGGCTGGTGCTGACGTCCAGCGTGGCTGCCGGTCCGGAGGCGGTCGCGCCGCCGATGGCCGGGGTGCTGGTCGGCGATGCCGCCGGAGCCGACGAGGTCGTCGCGGCTGTCGTGCTGCCCGCGGCGGTGGCCGACTCCCCGTCGCTGCCGCAGGCCACCAGGACGAGTCCTGCCGCGCCAAGGGACAGAACCATCACGGCGATCTTCTTCATGCGGTCTCCCGATTCGGCCGCCGGCACCGCGGACAGGGCGTCCGCTGCCAGGCGGCGTTCGCGTGCTGATTCGTCCCGTAGCTCTACGAGCCCGCGTCCCGAATCGGTTCAACGACACCAACGGTGACGAGCGTCACTTGGGACCGCCGGCGGCCGCGACAGGGCCACTCCCTCGAACCGTTGAACCGAACTGAGCCGGCCGTCGTACACCAGGAGCAGGCGGCGACCGTCGTTCTCCGTCAGGGTCGTCCTCTGTCAGGGGTGTCATGCGAAGAAGGGTTTCCCGCGAAGCGTCGGACGCGGAGGAGGAAGCGATGGCCCGGTTGTACCGGGACCATCACAGGGTGCTGTTGTCGTTCATCGGCAAACACGTCGACGACCGTCACCGCGCCGAGGACATCGCGCAGGAGACGCTGCTGCGAGCCTGGCGCAATCTCGACTCGCTCCGGCCCGACGGAGTTCGTTCTTACCTGTTCACGATCGCCAGAAATGTCATCACGGACGCCTGGCGGGCCGAGCGGCGACGGCCGTCCCTTGTCGACCACGGCGGCGAAGTCGTGGCGACCGTGCCCGTCGTCGACGACGTGAGCCAGGCCATCGAGGCGTGGGTGGTCACGGAAGCGCTGGATCGTATTTCGCCCGCGCACCGGGCCGTCGTTCAGGAGCTGTACTACGAGGGAAGGACCGTACGCGAGACGGCGGCCCGCCTTTCGCTGCCAGAAGGCACCGTCAAGTCCCGTGCCTACTATGCGATCCGCGCGCTGCGTGACGCGTTCGAGGAGATGGGGGTCGGTCGATGACACCCGAGCACGACGAGGTCAGGTTCCTGCTCGGGGCCTTCGTCCTGGGCGGTCTGGAGGTCGATGACCGGAACGCCGTCGACGCCCATCTCGCCGGCTGCCCCGGCTGCCGCGCCGAACTCGAGGAGACCGCGTCGGTTCCCGCGCTGCTCCGACGTCTGCCGGGCCCCGCGGGGGGCGGTGAACGCTCCCTGGACGATCTGCTCCAGCGGGTGCGCGCCGAACGACGGTCGGTTCGCCGAACCCGCTCCTGGCGCCTCGCGGCGGTCGCTGCCGTGCTCGTCCTGTGCGCTGGAATCGGTCTCGTCGTGAACAGTCCCGCGGCCAACGCGCCGACGGGGCAGTCAGTCTCTTTCGTCGCCGCGGCGGGCACGACGATCACCGGTCGTGCCACGCTCACCTCGAAACCATGGGGAACGTCGCTGGCTGCGGCCTTCACCAGTCTTCCCGGCAGCGGCCCCTTCGCCCTGGAGGTCGCCAGCATCAACGGCACGACGGAAAGAGCGGCCAGCTGGTCGTCGACGCCGACGTCGAAGGCCAGCGTCGTCGGGGCGAGCTCGATCCAGACGGACGCCATCGACGTGGTTCGAGCCGTCAACCGTGACGGCCTGGTGCTCGCCGTCGCACACCCGCGGCGCGGCGCGTAGACGTCGCAGCCGTCAATCCGGGTCGCAGCCGTCAATCCGGATCGGGATGAGTTTCCGATCGGTGCCCAGCAGACCCGTTCCCACGCGGCCCGCCACTGGATGCCGCCGTAGACCGAGCGCAGATAGCGCTGGGAGACGATGGCCAGGGTCCGCCTGGAGCGGACCCTGCCCTCCTGAAGGAACACATGCCGGTTACCGCCCGCGACAAGATCCCAGTGCTCGATCCGTGACGACTCGACGGGAGGTGGTGCGTCCACGCAGGTGTAACCGTGCCTAGACAAGTCGCTGACCAGCAGCTTCGGGCGCCGCCGACCGACAGCTTGGACAACAACGATGGTCGCGGATAGTCACGACAGAAACGGAGTGGGTGCCGAAAGCAACGATCGTGTTACTCTGTCGACCGTACGATCGACTGCCTGGATCGCGACGAGCACCGTTCCTTACACACGAAGATCGGGGGATTTCCGTGAAGACAGCCGGGATATTCTTCATTCTCATAGCGGTGGTGCTCTATGTGCTTCCGAGCATTGTCGCCCTGGTCCGGGGACGCCAGTCGGCATCGGTCCTCGTGATCAACATCTTCCTCGGGTGGACACTCGTCGGCTGGGTGGTCGCTCTCGCGCTCGCGGTCAGCACGAACCACGGGCCCCAGAACGTGCAGGTCCATCCCGGCACAGCGCCGCCGCCGCCACCGATCGGCCCGGGCGGGCCCCAGCAGTGGCATCCGCAGGCCCCGTACCAGCAGCAGAACCCGTCCCATCCCCAGCAGTACTGGCAGGGGCAGCCGGGGCAGGGCAATCCTCCGGTCGACCCGCAGTACCAGCCTCCGTCCGGCGGGCAGTTCCCGCCGTCCTGAACCACCGGCCGCCGCTTCAGCCGCGCCTCGAACCCCACCAAGTCCGTAGACAAGGTGCCGGCAGCGGGTTACGTTCGTGACGGGATCAGGTTCGCCACGCGGATGGGCCGTCCACCAGTCGGGCCGGCGCAGGTGGTGATGCTGCCCAGCAACGGTAGGGCGAGGTCAGGCCAGCCGTCGGGCCTCGGCCGTGGGAAGGGAGGACCATGTCAACGGTTTCCTCCCCCACCGGCCGGCTCCCCGCGCCCGCCGGCCATCGGCGTCTCCGCCAGGCTCACCGGCACCTGACCCGGCGGCTGCAGATCGACCTGCTTCGCTCGTCCAGCGCGCTGTGTCCCCGCCTCGGCCAGGGCGCCGCCTGGCGTCGCCGTGTCTCCCACCGCCACCACCAGTTCGTCTGACCTGCGCCGTCCCGGTCATCTGCCGTGTTCCTGGGGTCGTGCCCCTCGGCCTCGTGCGAAGCCCGCCACGCGGTCGCACCTTCGGCGCCGGTCTTGTTCCCTCGGCGACACGTCCCGAGGCCATGAGTTTCCCGCCCGCCGAAGAAGGGTCCAGCCATGAGTGCGATTCCCCTGGCAGTCCTCGACCTCGTTCCGCTCAGTGATGGTTCGACCAGCGGCGCGGCGTTGCGCAACACCGTCGACCTGGTGCAGGTCGCGGAGCGACTCGGATATCACCGCTACTGGTTCGCCGAGCACCATCTCAATCCGGGTGTGCTCGGCTCGTCGCCGACGGTGTCCATCGCCCTGGTCGCCGGCGCGACCTCGAGCATCCGGCTGGGGTCGGCCGGCGTGCAGGCCGGCCACCGCACCCCGCTGTCGGTGGTCGAGGAGTTCGGCCTGATCTCGGCGCTGCACCCAGGTCGCCTCGACCTCGGTATCGGGCGGTCCTTCGGCCGACGTCCACCCCAGGCGTCCCCGGGCGGGGCGACACCCGCGACCGGCAAGGGCCCCGCGGCCGGTCCTGACTCGCCGGACGCCAGCGGTTCCGCGAGCTCACCGAACGGCCCGGGGTCGGCGGAGTCGGCGGGGTCGGCGAACGGCGCCGCGTCCCAGCAGCGTGACGCGGCGGCCGTCAGTGTGCTGGAGGCCTACCGGGCCTCGCGCGGCGGTGGCGATCACAGCGTCGAGGCGCGGGCCGCGAACGGCCTGCTGCTGCCCAGGCAGGTCGACATCTCGAAGCTGCTGTCCCCCGCCAAGATCAACCTGATCACGGGGCTGCTCCAACAACCCGGCGCCTACAGCCAGGACTACGCCGAACAGGTCGACGAGATCCTGGCGCTGCTGGCCGGGACGTACCGTTCGCCGGACGGCCAGGAGGCGCACGCGAGCCCCGGCGAGGGCGCGGACGTGGAGGTCTGGATCCTGGGTGCCTCGGGGGGGTCGAGCGCCGAGGTCGCCGGGGCACGCGGTCTGCGGTTCGCCGCGTCCTACCATCACAGCCCGAGCACCGTGCTGGACGCGGTCGACGCCTACCGCAAGGCCTTTCGGCCCTCCGCCGAGCTGGCCGAGCCGCATCTGTCGGTCTCCGCGGACGTCGTCGTCGCCGAGGACGACGCCCGGGCCGCCCACCTCGCCGCCGGTTACGGCCTGTGGGTCCGCAGCATCCGCACGGGCGCGGGCGCCATCCGGTTCCCGACCCCGGAGCAGGTCGCCGCGCATGTGTGGACCGACGAGGACCGGGATCTGGTCGTCGACCGCACCGAGACGCAGCTGGTCGGTTCGCCGAGCACCGTCGCCGACCGCCTCGAGCAGCTGCTGGAGGCCACCGGCGCCCAGGAACTGGCCATCACGACGATCACCCACCAGCATGCCGACCGGGTCCGCTCGTACGAACTGCTCGCCAGGGAGTGGCGCCGCCGCGGCCACGTCGGCTGACCCCTCCGCCACCCTGACCGAGCCGGCGTACCGACGCCAGATCGAAAGAGGACCTCATGACCGGATCGGCTCCGCTGCATCTCGCCGCCGCGCTGGACGGAGCGGGATGGCATCCGGCGGCCTGGCGCGAGCCGAACGCCCGGCCCGCGGACCTGTTCACCGCCGGTTACTGGACGGAGCTGGTCGCCGAGGCCGAACGCGGCCGGCTGGACTTCGTCACGATCGAGGACGCCCTCGCGCTGCAGTCGGCCCGTTTCTCCGGCCCGGACGGACGCACCGACCGGGTCCAGGGCCGTCTGGACGCGGTCCTGATCGCCTCCCGGGTGGCGCCGACGACCTCACGGATCGGGCTGGTACCGAGCACGTCGGCGCTGGCCACCGAACCGTTCCACATCTCCAAGGCCATCGCGACCCTGGATTACGTCAGCGCCGGGCGCGCGGGCTGGCGGGTTCAGCTCGGCAGGCCCGGGGAGATCCCCCACCTCGGCCGGCGGGCGCCGGTGACGCTCACCCTGGGCAACCGCAGCAGCCCTGAGCACGAGGCGCTCCTCGTCGACTGGTTCGACGAGGCCGCCGACCACGTCGAGGTCGTGCGCCGGTTGTGGGACAGCTGGCAGGACGACGCGGAGATCCGCGACGTCGCCACCGGGCGGTTCGTCGACCGCGACAAGCTGCACCACATCGAGTTCGCCGGCCGCTGGTTCAACGTGCGCGGCCCGTCGATCACCCCGCGCCCGCCGCAGGGCCAGCCGGTGGTCACGGCGCTGGCGCACGCCAGTGTCCCGTACCGGTTCGCCGCCCGCGCCGCCGACATCGTCCACGTCACCCCGTTGGACGCCGACCACGCGCGGTCGATCGTCGCCGAGGTCCGGGACGAGCAGGACCGGGCCGGTCGGGGCGGTGAGACCGTGCAGGTCTTCGCCGATCTGGACGTCCTGCTGGCCGGCACCACCGAGGCCGCCGCCGCCCGGCGGGCTTGTCTGGACGAGCGGCTGGACAAGCCGTACCGCTCCGACGCTCGGATCTTCACCGGGACGCCCGCGGACCTCGCCGACCTGCTGCTGGACTGGCAGGACGCGGGGATCACCGGTTACCGGCTGCGTCCCGCCGTCCTGCCCGACGACCTGCGGGCCATCACCCGCGAGCTCGCCCCCGAACTCGCCGCGCGCGGCCGGTTCCGCACCGACTACACCGCCACCACGCTGCGCGGCCACCTCGGCCTGGCCCGCCCCGCGAACCGCTACGCCACCGCCTGACCGGGCACCACCCGCGGAACCGACACCACCCGCGGAACCGACATCACCCGCGGATCGGTTCGTTTCCCGCTGGTCAGCGCACCCAGTGGTAGAGCGCGCCGCCGCTGAGGACCTGGACGGTCAGGACGACCCCGGCGCAGGCCAGCAGCGGCACGACGACCAGCCGTTCCACCCGGCCGTCGGTGCGGGGCACCAGCACCGTCTCCATCCGCCAGGGCACCGGCCACAGCAGCAGACAGCCGCGTGGGGTGAGGCAGTCGCCGAGCAGATGGGCGAGGCAGCCGATGGCCACGGGGTAACCGGCGAAGCCCATGTCCAGGTCGTGCATGGCCCAGACCGCGCCGGCGGCCGTCACGCAGTCCTTGAGTCCGGACCAGAACTCGTGGCCCTCGAAGTCCAGACCAAGACCACGCAGCCCGAAGCCGACCAGGATGAACAGCGCCGCCCACCAGCCATAGCGAAAATGGATGGCCAACATCGACATCGCGTAGCCCATGGCGAAGGCGAACAGCAACGAGTGGGTGGCATGGCGATGCCCCCCGCTGAGCCGGCTCACCCACCGGCAGAACTGGCGCGAGATCGGCCCGAGCGTCCCCGCGATCCGTCCCGACGGATGGTCCATGTCCGGCAGCAGGCCCGCGCCCGCGGCCACCACCGCCCCGGCGATCACCTGCCCGGTCGACAGCGACAACGCGTGCGACCCCCACCACTGCTCCCGCGCCAGCAGGGGGGCGGCCGCCAGCCACAGCACCGCCCCGCTCAACGCGTGCGTCCGACCCATCACCGCGACTCGACCTCACCGATCAGCACGCGGGGGACTTTAGCGCCCACCGCCGGTCGCACGACGGGCAACGCCCACGGACGGCACCTGTCCAACCTCATCCGGCGGTATCCACGCAGGTCGTAGTTTGGTGCCCGTGACGGTCGACGAGACGGGACGCATCCCCGAGCCGAACCCGCCCAAGCCGAACCCGCCCGAGCCGAACCCGCCCGGACCGGACCTGCGGGTGGCGGTCGGCTCGGCCGTGGCCATCGGGGGTGTGGCGGGTGCGGCGCTGGCCGCGGGCCGCGGTCGGCGGGCCACGGCGGCGGGTGCGCTGGCCGGCGGGGTGGCGCTGGGGGCATCCGAGGCGCTGGCCCGGACCCGGCAGCGACCCGGGGAGATCCCCGCGCTCTGGCAGCGGATCGCCACGGCCGCGGCGCTGATGGCCCCGGTCGGATGGGCCGCCGAGCAGGTCACCGGTGCGAGCCCGCGCACCGTCGGGGCGGCGACCGGTTCGGTGGCCGGGCTGCTCGGGCTACGTCCGCAGAAGGTCCTGCTCGGACCGTTGTTCGGCGCGGCCCTCGGCGCCGGTGCGGCCCGGCTGCCCGGGCGACGTCCGGTGCCGGGCGCGGTGGTCGCCGCGACGACGATGGCGAGCTGGCGCACCCTGTCGGCGCTGCTCTTCCGGGACGCCCAGGTCAGCCTGCTCGCCGAGCGGGTGGACCCGGCGGACCTCCCGTTCGTCGTGCCCCGCCAGGCCACCGCCCGCCGGGTCGGCACCGGATACATCCGGGATCTGGCCGATGAGCTGGGCGGACGGTACGAGGCTGCCGCGGCCGACGTCGGCATCGTCGCCGATCTCGGGGAACTCGCCGGGCCGGAGTTCGACCCCGCCGGCGTCGACCCGCTGGTCCGCGAGTTCTACGAGCACACCACTCGGTTCGCCCTCGACATCGAGCCGCGCTGGCGGATGTGGGTGCGCCCCGGCTACCTGCTCTACCGGACGCTGCTGGCCCGCCCGCTCGGGCAGGCGAACGTGCCGATGAACCAGCGTGAGACCCAGCGCGGCATCCACAGCCGCATCGACACCATCACCCTGCCCGCGGCCACCCCGCCCGGCTCGGCCCAGCCGGTCTCCGGTCAGCCGGCCTCAGCCCCGGTGGGGTCGGAGGCGGTGGCTCCGGTGGCGGTGCGCGGCTGGATTCGCTCGTTCGCCGACACCGACGAGCCGATCTACGTCGGCATCTACACGACGTACCGGTTCGGCGACCGTGGCTATGTCAGTGTCGGCTTTCCGCTGCCGCAGGCCAGTTTCACCGCGACGCTGGTGCCACAGGCCCGGCCCGGTGGGGGTCTCGTCCTGACCAGTCGCAGTGAACTCGACCATCCCGGCCATTACCTGGCCACCCGGGACTCCTCGGATGGCCGGCTGACGGCGCTGGCCGTCCATGGTTTCGCCGAGACGTTGGAGGTCCACACCGTCGACGGTGAGCTACGCGCCGAACACGCCTTCGCGATCTTCGGTATTCCGTTTCTCGTCCTGCACTACCGGATCACCCGCAAGCCTGCCGGCTGACCCGCGAGCCCTTCGGCGCAGCCGCGAGCTCCTCGGCTGGACCCCGAGCTCTTCGGCGCAGCCCGGCGTCCTCCCTCCCCGCCAGGTTCGACGAGGAGGGAGGACGTTTTCGGCCCTGGACGAGCCGCCGGACGGCGGGGCAGGGCGTCCGGACATCAAGGCCGCACCGGCGGTCGCCGTGGACGGCGCCGCGGCCGGGCGGTGGGCGAGGTCAGCCGGCGTCGTTGCCGGTGACCGGGGTCGAGGTGGTACGCCGCCGCGGCACCAGCGTCGGACGCAGGCAGCGGGGCTGGCGTGGACTGATCGCCCGTGGGGCGAAGTTCCCGCGGGCGGCCGCGTCCGGCGGACCGGACTGCGACGGGATGTCCGGCCGCGGGGGGATACCCGAGGACGGTTTGGGCGGCTGACCCGGCCCCGAGGATCCCGGCCGACGTGGCGGCCGCGCTGGCAGGTGCGCCGAGGGCTGGCCGGCCGTGGGTGGCGCGGGCCGGGGCGCGGACCGGGGTGGCAGCGTCGGGAAGGAGGGATGCCAGGGCGGCAGCGCGGCGCCCGGTGGCCGCTGTCGGGGCAGTCGCGGTGGTATCGCCGGGCGCTGTCCGGGGACGGTCGGCGGCGTCAGCGGTCGCTGTCGGTGCGGCAGCGCCGGGATCGACGGACGCTGGGTCGGGGCGGTCGTCGGGGCGGTCGTCGGCGGTGTCCCAGCTGGCGTCGATGCCGGTGGCGTCGTTGGCCGCTCGGGCGTTCCCTCCGGGATGGTGCCGGTGCTCGCGGTGGGCAGGGCGGCACGTCTGATCATCGGGATGGTGAGCGAACCGGTGTCGCTACCCGGTGCCACCTCCGCCGCGAGAGCGGGCGAGATCACCTCGGTGACCGACGGGGTCAGGGTCGTCGTCATCGAGGTGCTGGCCGGCAGCGAGACGCTGGCCAGCGAGGAGGCACCCTCGCTCGAACTCCCGGTGGTGGGTCGCGGGTCAGATGGTGCGCCGTCCTGGGACGGCTGCGCGCGTGTGGAGACGTCTTCTGGTGGACAGTGGCGTGGGAGCGCCGTCCTCGCGGTCCGTCGGCGCAAGCGCCGCTCCGCCGCCGCGAGCGCGACGAGAAATCCCAGCAGGATCATTGCCGGCGTCAACATCGCCGTCCTTCCCCCCCGAACAGGTCACCGAGGACCCGCCCCCGTTACTTCTGGCAGAGGCGTCCAGGCCCGATCGGTCCCGCGTCGTCATGGTTCTTGCGGGCAGTTGACACGGTACGAAGGGATGGCCCGGGTACAGCCCGATGCGCTCACACCGCGACGGTTAGCCGAATCGGGGGGTGCATGCCCTGGCCAGGTGTTCGTGGTTACCCCCGCGGCCGGCGCCGGACCGGTACATTCGCGCCATCGTGTCCACCATTTCCGGTCCGGTCGATGTGTCCCGGTCGTCCGGACCCGCACGTTCCCACCGTCGCGTCACCCTCTGATTGCCGCGGTCGCCGGTGCCCACCTTCGTTCCACTCTCGCTTCTCGCCGCGTTCCTGCTGGCCTCGTCCGCGGCGGTGCAGCAGCGCGCCGCCGCACGCAGCCACTACGTCGCCGACGACGACGCGCGGGCCGTCGTACCCGGACCAGGCCACTTCCTCGACCTCGTGACCCGGCCCCTGTGGCTGGTGGGCTGGCTGCTCAACCTCGCGGGATTTCTCATGCAGGCAGCGGCCCTGCACCTGGGCACGCTCACGCAGGTGCAGCCGCTGATGGTCACCCAGCTCGTCTTCGCGCTCCCGCTGGCGCTCGTCGGAACCCGGCTACGGATGGCCCGCACGGCCTGGTGGGCGGTCGCGGCGATCTGCGCCGGGCTCGCTCTGCTGCTCGCCGTGCAGGATCATCCGCCCGCGCACGCACCGCTGGACCGGACCCGGATGGTGATCGCCACCGCGGCGATCGCGGTCGCGGTGGTCACGCTGGTCGGGGTGTCGTACGCGCGGCGGCCGGCGGCGCGGGCGGCGCTGCTCGGCACCGCGGCCGGCCTGCTCTACGCGCTGAGCGCGCTCCTGCTCAAAGAGACCACCGACGTAACCCTCACAAACGGGTTGCACGCAACAGTCACGCGCTGGCCCGCATATGCCCTGTGTGGGGTCACACTGACGAGCCTGTGGCTGGGTCAGGCGGCCTTCGCGGTGGGCCCGCTGGCCGCGGCGATCACCGCGATGACCATTACCAATCCGACCGCGGCCTACGCGCTTGGCCTGTCGGTGTTCGACGTGCCCACACCTCGGCAACCCGGGGTGACCGCAGGTGTGGTCGTCGCGGCGGGACTCGTGATCAGCGGCGTGTATCTGCTGTCCCGCCCCGCCGCCCTGCCCCGCCCACGACGCACCGCGCCGCGCCAGCCACCCGCTCAGCGGTTGCCGAACAGGCCGCCCAGTCCGCCGAGGTTGCCGAACCCGCCGCCGGGCCCACCCTGCTGACCGCCGCCGTGGCCCCCCAGCTGGTTGCCCTGGAAGCCCTGGTCACCGAATCCGAAGTGGCCGGCCGCACCGGCCCCCGCCAGCGCGTTGTACGGCGGCAACAGCTCACACGGCTGGACGATGACGTAGCCGTCGCCGCTGAACTGCATCTGCCAGCTCTCACCGGTGTTGCCCCGCGGCCGCCACACCGACGAGGAGGTCACCGCCGCCTGCATGCTCACCTGGAGGCCCGCCGACCAGCCGACGACCGCGTCGGCATCGGCGAAGTAGTAGTTCTGGTAGGTCACCCGCATCACCAGGGGCGCACCCGAGGTGCAGACCGCGACCCGTCCGGCGCCCCGTAGTTCGATCTGGTACGACCCGACGCCGGCGATGCCGACCTGGGTGTCGACGCGGACCAGGTCCCAGTTGAGCTCGGTGCTGAAGGCGAGCACGTTCTTGCCGTCGACGGTCAGCCCGTCGCGACCGTCGAGGTCGAGCAGGTGGATGTCCTGGGCCTGGTTGGCGAGGAAGACGTTGCCCGAGCCGGAGACCTTCATCAGGTTCAGGCCCTCACCGCCGCTGAAGAAGCTGCGGAACTGCCCGCCCCAGCCCTCCCAGTGCGCGTCGAAGTTCACGCCGCCCTGGTAGGCGACCATGGCGCCCTTGCGGGCGTAGAACTCACGCATGCCGCTCGGGCCCAGGTTCGCGCGTAGCAGCTTGGAGTTCTGCAGCGAGAACGGCTCGTTGGACTGCCGCTCGGGATTGTCCAGCAGGCTGGAGCGAATCCCCCCGGCTGGTCCGCCCGCGCCGGGCGGCATTCCCCCGGGCCCACCCGGCCCGCCGGGTGGCGTTCCGGGCCCACCCGGGTAGCCGCCGCCTGGCCCAGGCGGATAGCCCTGGCCCGGCCCAGGCGGATAGCCCTGGCCTGGCCCGGCCGGCGGATAGCCACCTGGCCCCTGACCTCCCGGCGGGTAGCCCTGCCCGGGCGGAGGCTGTGGCGGGTAGCCCTGCCCGGGCGGAGGCGGCGGATAGCCCTGCCCGGGCGGCGGATAGCCCGGCCCGCCCGGCCCGCCGGGGTAGCCGCCTGGTCCGCCGGGATGATTGCCGTACCCACCCTGCGTCATGTCCTCGTCCTCTCCGCCGTCCCCGGCCGGCAGGGGATCCACTGGATTCGGTTGCCGCGGCGCATGTCCGCTAACCCCGCAGCGACATGGTGGGGCGTTCGTCCTCGCTGGGCTGGACGACGACGAAACCCTGCCCGGAGAAGCCGAGCTGGAACGCCTCGCCGGAGCCCCGCCCGATCAGCCCGCCCAGGCGCGCGGTGCGCCGCGGCTGCACCTGGAGGCCGTCGGTGTAGGCGACGAGCGCGTCGGTGTCGACGAAGGTCGGGGCCTCGCGGGTGTCGAGCACGATCGGGTTGCCCTTCGCGGTGAGCGCCACCCAGCCGTGGCCGCGCAGCACCACGTTGAACATGCCCATCCCGGACAGCATCGTGATGCCCCGGACCCGTTCGATGTTCCACTGCAACGACGCGTCGAACGCCAGGATGTTCTTGCCGTTGACCGACAGGCCCTCGCCGGCGAGCTGGGCGACGATGACCTCCTTGCCGTAGTCGGCCAGGTAGAGCAGGCCCTGCCCGGTGGCGGTCATCAGCGGCACACCCTCGCCGGTCGCCCAGGAGGACGCGATCCGGCCCAGCTGCGGGGGCTGCGGGTTGAAGTCGATCAGACCCTCGTAGGCGATCATGGACCCGGTGCGGGCGAACAGGTCCTGCCCGGGATTCATCACCACCTTGACGATCTTGGAGCCGTGCTTGCTCATCCGTTCCATGACGGGCGTCGGCCCGTAGTGGTCCATCAGGCTGCCGTACATGCTCACACCTCGTAGGGCTGGACGACGACGAAGTGCCCGGCGAAGCCCATGAACTGCAGGGCCAGTGCCTCTCCGCTGCTGCCAGCGTAGATCTGACGTGAGATCCGGACCTGGGTGGAGACGCTGACCCGCATCCCCGTCGTCCAGGCGACCAGGGCGTTCATGTCGGCGAACGTCGGTCCGGCCACCGGCAGCGTCATCGGCGTGCCCCTGGTCATGACGACCACCGACCCCGGGCCGGACACCTCGAAATGGAACAGGCCGCCACCGGGAATGCCGGGGCTTTCGATCCGGCGCACCTCGGTGCGCACGGTCGCGTCCATGGCCAGCAGGTTGTTGGCGTTGATGCACAACGACGAGCTGCCGAGCTCCACGATGTGCAGGTCGGCGGCGTCCTGGGCGAGGAAGACCTCGCCGACGCCCTTGCAGGTCATCAGCTTGAGCTTCTGACCGGTCAGCTTGCCCTCGATCATGCCGCGCAGGCCGCCGCTTTTGTAGTCGAACTCCACGTCGCCCTGGTAGGCGACCATGGCGCCGCGCAGCGCCAGCGCGTCCTCGCCCAGGGTCACCTTGACGAGTTTGCCGTTCTGCTGCGTCCAGCGACCGGCGGTCGGGCGCTCCCGGTAGGGCGCGAGGCTGTTGAGCGCCCCCGGCTGGGTCGGCTGCACCTGCGACGGCAGCGGCTCCGGCCCACCGAACCCGGCACCGGGCACCGGCGGCTGGCCGCCTGGCATGCCACCCGCCGCCGCGCCGGCGTAGGCCGGCTGCCCGCCCGGCGCCGGCTGACCGCCGTAACCGGGCTGGCCACCGTAGCCCGGCTGACCCGGCTGACCCGGTGGGGTGCCGCCGTATCCCGGCTGACCTGGGGGGGTGCCGTACCCCGGCTGGCCGGGTGGGGCGCCATAGCCCGGCTGGCCGGGTGGCGTTCCATAGCCCGGCTGGCCGGGTGGCGTTCCATAGCCCGGCTGGCCACCGGACGGCGGCGGGGGTGGCGGCGGCGCGGCGGGCGGCTGTGCCTTGTGCCGGTCATGGACCGGCTGGGCCGGGGGTGGGGGCGGCGGCGGTGCGGCGGCCTCGGGCTCGTCGGCGACCTCGCCGCCGTAGGAGCGGATCAGTTCGGCGAGCCCGCCCTGGAAACCCTGGCCGACCGCGGCGACCCGCCACACGCCCTTGCGGTAGACATCGCCGATCATCACCGCACGTTCACTGGTGAAGTCGGCACCCGTGAACGCGTAACGCAGCACCTCCACCCCGCCGGCGACGATGCGCAGGTAGCCGGAGGAGATGGCCGCGGCGCTGCCAGCCCCGTCGAGGGCGGCGCAGAACGACAGCCGGCCGATCGACGCCGGCACCCGGTCCAGACTGACCTGGAATCCCTGGCTGTCGCCTGGCTGCGGACCGACCTGGCGGACCGAGCCCTCCGGCGAGGACGGCTGGTTGAAGAAGATGAAGTACCGGTCGTCGGAGAGCCGGTCACCGGTGTCGAGCCCGAAGCAGGAGATGTCCCACTCCCCCGGCGCGCTGATCTGCACGCCGACGTACAGGTCGGTGTTCGGGGTGACTGCCGACAGCTGGGTCTTCTGCCCGCGACTGAACTGGGTGACCACGGCACTCCCCTCACTCGCCTGCCGCCGCCCGTGGGCCGCCGGGCCACGCCATGCCCGGATGTTCGCCGGACCTGCGGGCAAACTAGCAGCTACCCACCGGCCCCACGGCACACGCCGACCATCCAGGGCCTGTCGTGGACGGGACACCCACCACATCTCCCGGTTGTGCGCGCGCCCGGGCCACCCCACCTCGCGTTTTCGCCCAGCCCGGCCCGACCGGCCGCTGGCTGCGTCGCGCACGCCCGTTCACATCACTTCGGACGGCAGCCGTCTCGCCACTGGATGCACCGGTGGCGTTGACTGGACGCATGCGCCACGTCGAGCACAGCGTCAGCAGCAGCCCGAAACGCCTGTCGAAGATCGGCCTGGGGACCTGGCAGTTCGGATCCCGGGAGTGGGGCTACGGCAGCGAATACGCCGACCAGGGCGCGGCCCAGGTCGTCCGGCGGGCGCTCGAACTCGGGATCACCGTGTTCGACACCGCCGAGGCATACGGTTTCGGACGCAGCGAACGCATCCTCGGCGCGGCTCTCGCCGCCGGCACCTTCCAGGAGGTGTACCTCGCGACGAAGATCATGCCGGTGCTGCCGGTGGCGGCCGTCGTCGAGCAGCGGGCCGTCGCCAGCGCGAGCCGGCTCGGCGTCCGTCACCTGGACCTGTACCAGGTGCACCAGCCGAACCCGCTGGTCCGCGACCGGTGGACGATGCCGGGAATGCGGGCGCTGCGCACCGTCGGGCTCGTCGGGGACGTCGGCGTGAGCAACTACTCGCTGCAACGCTGGCAGGAGGCGGACGCGGCGCTCGGTGCGCCGGTGCTGTCCAACCAGGTCGAGTACAGCCTTGCCCGGCCCCGCCGGGGCGCCGCGCTGCTCGAGTTCGCCGCGGCCGAAAACCGGATCGTCATCGCCTACAGCCCGCTGGCCCAGGGCCTGCTGTCGGGCCGTTACTCCGCCACCCACCGGCCCGCCGGCCGGGTCCGTTCCGCCAACTCGCTGTTCCTGCCCGAGAACCTCGACCGGGTGGTGCCCCTGCTCGACACCCTGCGCGACGTCGCCGCCGCCCACGACGCGACGCCGGCACAGATCGCCCTGGCCTGGGCGATCCACCATCCCCAGGTGATCGCGATCCCCGGGGCGTCCAGTGTCGCTCAGGTCGAGAGCAATGCCGCGGCCGCCGACATCACCCTCGCCGACGACGAGTACGCCGCGCTCACCACCGCCTCGGAGCGGTTCACCCCCGTGGCCGGCCGCGCCGCTGCCACCGCCCTCGCCACCCAGGCCCTGCGCCGCTGACCGCGCCCGCCCCCGCGGGCCCTTGTTGACCTGAACCCACGTTCATGTTCTAGCGTCACCGCCCGACGACAGTGCGACGTTGCCACCCGGCGGTACGGGCTGCCGGGCGTCGCCGGCGGGAGCACCCATGGCCACCGACATCACGCCCCATCCGGACGAGGAACTGGCCCGCCAGCCGGCCGGCTACTGGACCGGTGCGGCCCACCGCACGATCGTGGGCCGCATCCGCGCCGAACTCGCCGTCGACGATCTCACCCAGCCGCGACGCGGCGCCGCCCCTCCACCATGGTCACGTTCCGTGGCGTCGTTTTCGGGGGTCGCGGGCGTGCAGGATGCACACGGGTCGTCGTGGGGGTATTCGCGTCCGATTTGCCCCCCACAACGACCCGTGTAGGCGGATCTTGCTCGGGGGTCGGTTGCGGGGTGTGGTGGGCCGGCCAGCCAGCCAGCCCGCCCGCTACACCCGGGGGGCGCGGATTTCCGGGCGACGCGGAACTGGCCTGGCCCGCGCGTGCTGCCGCTGCCGCCGGGGTCAGGGGGCGCGGACGGTGCCGTCGGGGGCGTAGACGTCGTCGGACGTGATGTAGTGGAAGGGCGGGCAGACACCGGTGGAGTGGTGGGCGGCGGCTTCCAGGGCCAGCCGGACCCGTTCGTCGGCGTCGAGGCCGGCGGTGGTGTGCAGCGAGCCGCTGGCGTACTCGTCGCCGCTGCCGATCGCGTAGTAGTCGTCGACACTGCGGCCGATCTGGTAGTCCGAGTCGATCCGGTACAGGTGCCCGCGGATACCCACCAGGAACAGCCCGCCGCTTTCGTTGCCCGACTCGTTGCGGGCGAAGCCGCCGTCGCGCAGGCAGTCCCGGACCACGGCGATGAACTCCGTCGACATGAACCGGTCGAGATCCCAGTCCTGCGGGACGGGCGGCACGAGGCTGTACCGCAGCAACTGGCCCATCCGGAACGAGTCGGTGAAGCCCATCAGGAACTCACCGTTGCGAAACACCTTGGTGTCCGCACGCACGGTGACGGACCAGCCGGCCACGCCAGCACTGTCCCCACCGATGACGACCCGGCCGTCTTTCTGTACACCGACGATGCAGGTCACGAAGCGGGATGGTACCGGTTCTGACCGCAGGCGGATGCCCCACCCGTCAGCCTCCGTCGTCTTCGTCACGGACCGTCTTGAAGGCGACGGTTCGGCCGTCCCGGCGGCCTGGCATGAAAGGCTTGACCATGACGGCTCGGGACAGCCGTCGACGCGGCATGCGCGGACGTGGGCGAGCGGCACGAGCCGGCGACCGGGCGGCCAGCCGTGGCCTGGCCACGGCCAGCCAGACGGTCAGACAGCCAGGCGATGAGGCCGGGACGAGAGGGAAGTAACGGCGATGGTGATGAAGCGGTTCATGTCGCGGCTCGGGGTGGGCGCGGCCGAGGTGGACACGGTGCTGGACCGGCCGCAGACCCAGCCGGGCACGGTCGTCACCGGCGTGACGAACATCGTCGGCGGGAAGGTCGAGCAGGAGATCGAGAAGGTGCTCGTCTCGCTGGAGGCCACCGTCGAGGTCGAGCGGGACGACTCCACCTGGTATGAGCAGGTGACGTTCGGTACCCAGCAGGTCGGGGGTGGCTTTACGGTGGCCCCCGGCCAGCGGATCGGCGGTCGGTTCGAGCTGGCCGTGCCGTGGCAGACCCCGATCACCACGGTCGGTGACTGGCAGCTGCGCGGAATGAAGATCGGGGTGCGCACGAAGCTCGCGATTCCCGGCGCGGTCGACCCGGGTGATCTCGACCCGGTCGAGGTGCATCCGCTGCCGATCCAGGAGGCGGTGCTGGCCGCGCTCGGCGACCTGGGCTTCCAGTTCCACTCCGCCGATGTCGAGAAGGGTCGCCTGCACGGTTCCGATCTGCCGTTCTACCAGGAGATCGAACTGCGCCCCTCCGGTGACTACGCCCGGCGGATCCGCGAGCTGGAGGTGACCTTCCTGGTCGACGGCGCCGGCACCGATGTCGTGCTCGAGGCCGACCGCCGCGGCGGCCTGCTGTCCTCGGGCGGCGACGAGCTCACCCGCTTCCGCCTGTCCCACCACGACCTCGACCGCCAGGCCCTCGGCGGTCTGCTCCACCAGCAGCTCGAACATCTCGGTCGCCGCCGCGGCTGGTTCCGCTAGACCGGACCTGCGTCCCGCGGCCCCGGTAGACGAACGCTCCCCGGGGCCGCGGGCCACTCAGGACACGGGACGGTAGCGCACCGTCACATCGCCGGCGGCGGTAGCGACCCGGAGATGACGACGGGCTCGCGGATCGGACCCGATGGTGATGTCCCGGTCTCCGGCATAGGTGGTCACGTCGGTCGCATAGGGCGGGGAGTCGGCGGGCAGCAGCACGCGCACGTCACCGGCCGAGCTCTGGGCGTCCAGGTCGTCCGGTGCCTCGGCGGCCTCCAGTGTCAGATCGCCCGCCGAGCTCAGAGCGTGCACGGAGCGGGACCGGGAGTCGAGCACGCGCACGTCACCGGCCGCGCTGGAGGCGTCGACCGTGCCCCGCGACCCGGTGACCACGATGTCGCCGGCCGAGGTGCGCAGCCGGGCGGGACCGTCGAGACCGGTCGCGCTCACGTCCCCCGCGGACGTTCGCAGGGTGACACTCCGCCCGGACGGAACAGCGAGGAAGTAGGCGGACCCGCAGTCCCAGAGACCCCACCGCGAGCAGCGGCTGGACACCCGCGCGGTGTCACCGGTGATCCGTATGTCGAGGGAGGGCATCCGCACGACGCCGCTGAGACGGGCGACCAGAACCAGCCCGGACGGCGCTGCCCCGGACGGCGCTGACGTGGATGTGCCGCTGGGGAACACGATGCCGCGGGCGGCGCTGACGCCAGGGCCGTACAGGGCCACGTCGCCCCCGTCGGCGGTCATGTCGATGTGGGTCACCGACGCTGGCAGGACCCGGCTCTCGACCCGCACCTCCCGGCCGCTGGTTCCAGTGACCACCGAGATCCCGAAGATGGCCCCGAGGACGACCGCGATCAGGCCGCCGACGAGCAGCGCCGGCACCCGCCCGGGCCGCGCTCCTGCCCCGTTCCCGTCCCGGTCGGGACCGGGACGAAGGGCGGAGTCAGCGAGCCGGACGGCACCGCTGCCGGGCCCAGAGCCGGAGCCGGGCCCGGAGCCGCGGCTGACGGGGTCGTGGTCGAGAGCCGGGCCGCCGGTGGGATCGGTCATCGTGGGGCCTCCTGCGGATGCGGCCGGGAGTCACCGGAACCGGTGCCGGCGCTGTGGCCGGGACTGATGCCGGGGGAACCGGGACTGACGCCGGGGGAAGAGGTGACATCGTGGCCATCGGTCGAGTCGAGGTAACGCAGGACGGCGAGCACCCGTCGGTGATCGTCCTCGGCCGCCGGTAGGCCGAGCTTGGCGAGGATGCCGGTGACGTGCTTCTCGACCGCGCGTTCGGTGATGACGAGCGCGGCGGAGATCCCGGCGTTCGAGCGTCCCTCCGCCATCAGGCGCAGGACCTCGTTCTCGCGGCGGGTGAGGGCGGCCAGGGGGTCGGCCCGGCGGGTGCGGATCATCAGCTGGGTGACGACCTCGGGGTCGAGCACGGTGGCACCTTCCGCGATCCGCGCCAGCGCCGTGTGGAAGTCTGCGACGTCCGAGACCCGGTCCTTGAGCAGATAGCCCACGCCGCCGTGGTGACGGCCGTCCCGGCCGGTGTACCGGCTGCCTTCGGCGATGAACAGATCGACCGCGTACCGTTCCTCGACGTACTGCGAGAGCACCAGCACGCCGACGGCCGGCCACTGCCGGCGTAGCACCAGCGCTGCCCGTATCCCCTCGTCCACGAAGGTCGGGGGCAGCCGGACATCGACGACGCAGACGTCCGGCGGATCGGCCGCGACCGCGCGCAGCAGCCCCTCCGCCTCGTCGACCGCGGCCGTCACGGTGACGCCGAGGTCCTCGAGCAGCAGGATCAGGCCCTCCCGCAACAGCACCGAATCCTCGGCGATCATGATGCGCATGGCAGCTCCAGCCGCAGCGTCGTGCCGGTCCCGGGCGGGCTGGTCAGGCTGAACGTTCCGTCGACGGCGCGGGCGCGGTCCCGCAGGCCGGCCAGGCCGGTACCGCCCCGCTCGCCGGCACCGCCGCGGCCGTCGTCGGCGACCTCGACGACGAGTCGCCCCATCCCCGGGCGCGTGGCGTCCTGACCCGGCGTGCTCGGGTCCGCGTACGCGCGGCGCACGGTGACGCTGACCCGGGTGGCATCGGCATGGCGGGCCACGTTGGTCAACGCCTCGGCGACGAAGAAGTAGGCGACGGCCTCGGCGTCCGGGTCGCGGTGCCGAGTCGTGGCCTCGTCCACGTCGACGCTGACCGGCACCGGGCAGCGGGCGACGAGTCCGGACAGCGCCGCGTCCAGGCCGCGGTCGGTGAGCACCGCCGGGTGGATGCCCCGGGCCAGGTCACGAAGCTCGGCCAACGCCCGTTTCGCCTCGGCGTGGGCCTCGGCGACGAGACCGGCGGCGCCGTCGGGATCCTGCGTGAAGCGGGCCTGGGCTCGTCCGAGGGTCATGGCGACGGCCACCAGCCGCTGCTGCGCGCCGTCGTGCAGGTCCCGTTCGATGCGGCGACGCTCGGCGGCGGCGGCGGCGACCATCCCGGCCCGGCTGGAGGTGAGATCCTCGACCCGTTGAGCCAGGAGTTCCCCCTTGCGTGGGGACAGCAGCCAGCGGGCCAGCTGATAGTGCGCGGCGGTAAGACCGCGGGCGAGCCAGGGCGCGGCGAGCAGCGCGGTGGCGCCGAGCCCGACGTGCAGTGCCACCGAGCCGCCGTAGCCGAGGTCCTGGCCGAACACACGGTCACCCGCGGTGAGGGTGAACCCGTAGGCGGGGAAGAACACGAACGCGAGCCCGCCGCCCCAGGCGACGAACAGCAGCCAGCCACCGAGCCAGCCGAACAGCGGGACGACGACCAGCGCGTAGCCGGCATCCAGCCAGCTGCCACCGGAACGCAGTCGCCGCAGCTCCCCGCCGACCCGGTCCGGCAGCCTGAACCCGCCGGGCCACCGGGTGTCGAGACGCGCCCCGGCGCCGACGGCCGGCGGTGGAGGGGCGGGCGAGGCGCGTAGCGGGAGCCGTCGACCCAGCATCGTCTCGAACCGCCAGGCGTCCACCCGGGTGGCCAGCCGGGCGGTGACCAGCCCGGCCCAGATCAGCGGCACCCCGACCAGCGCGACCAGCAGCATCGGCACACCCACGACGATCAGTACGAGCACCGTCAGGAACACCGGCACGGCAAGCACACCCGTGAGCGCCGTGAACGCCGTGGCCGACCACGCCGGCCCGGCGTATGTCGCGCGCGCCAACGCCCGGATCCCACCGCCCACCCGCCGCGCCCCGGTAGGGGCGTCACCCTCCTCGACCACACCTGTCATAGCCGCCCGTCCTCACGTCGCCACCTCCCCCGCCGATGGTGCGGCCCAACGGGCACCGACAGTTCTCGGCGGGCCCGGCACGATTCGCCGGACACCTCGGAAGGTAGATCGTCCGGCCTCGGCCGCGCGACGGAGCTGACCGGCCAGTACGGACGGGGGTTAGCCGCACCATCCCCGTCCGCCGGGGCCGGGGGCCGGCACGGCCGGTGCGCACGGACGCAGGAGCACGCCGCTCACAGACGGCGGGCGAGGCCGAAGGTGGAGATCGTGTAGCCGGTGCGCAGGGCGAGGCGGTGGGCCTCGTGGCGGTGGGTATCGATGCCGAGCTGGATGTGTTCGCAGCCCAGACGGCGGGCCTCCCGATCGGCCCAGGCGAGCAGGCGGGTGGCGTGCCCGCGGCCGCGGGCGACGAGGATGGTGGTCAGATCGTCGACCGCGAGGTGTCGTCCGGTGGCCAGCGACGTGATCTGGCGGAAGCCGAGCGCGCCGGCGACCCGACCGAGTTCTCCGTCCCAGGACGCGATCAGCCGGTAGCCCTCGGGGCGCTGCACCTCGTTGACGAGGCGGACGAACCCCGTCGAGGTCAGGTGGGGTCGTAGCTGTCGCATGGGGTCGAACGCCAGCCAGGTCCGGTCCGCCTCCAGCTCCTCGATCTTCACGGTCCGTATTCTGTCAGTACCTTCCTGGGAGCGCTTCGCCCACCCGGTGTGACGTGCCGACTCCACCCGCTATCCACGGATTCGACTAACCGATTCGCCTGTGGATGTGGGCTGGTGGATGCGGCCTGTGGAGGAGGCCAGGCGACACGGCGGGTGGAGGTGGCTAGGCGACGGCGTCCTCGGGCTGGCGATCGGTGAGAAGCTGGGCGGCGAGCCAGGTGACGGTCTCGCGGACGAACCGCAGACGGCCGGCGAGGCCGACCACCTCGTGGCCCTCGTCCGGGAACAGCAGGTAACGACATGGCACACCGTGGGCCTGGGCGGCGGCGATGGTCTGCTCGGCCTCGTGGACGGGCACGTTCGTGTCGTTCTCGCCGTGCACGACCAGCAGGGGTGCGGCGAGCCGGCTCATCCGGTGCAGCGGGGACAGCGCCCGCAGCAGGGCCGGGTCGGTCCGCGGGTCGCCGTACTTGGTGACGGCGCTGGCCGCGATCCACGGCTCGGTGTGCTGGTAGAAGGTCTCCAGGTCGACCATCCCGCAGACGTCGACGCCGGCGCGGAACAGCTCGGGGTGTGCGACGAGGGCGGCCAGCGTCAGATAGCCGCCGTAGGACCGGCCGGCGACGGCGATGCGCTGTGGGTCGGCGAGTCCGGCGGCGACGAGATCGCGCACGCAGCTCGCGACGTCCTCGATGCCGTCGAAGCGGTGGTGCAGATGGTCGGCTTCCTCGAAGGAGCGGCCGTAGCCGGTGGAGCCGCGCACGTTCGCCGCGAACACCGCGATCCCCCGGGCGTTCAGGGCGTGGATCAGCGGGTTGAACGTGGGCCGTTCCTGCGCTTCGGGCCCGCCGTGCAGGTAGATCAGGGTCGGCATCGGCCCGGGCGGCGCCGGCGGGCGGTACCAGAAGCCCGACAGGGTGAGCCCGTCATGGGCGGCCAGGGTGCGCGGTGCCGGTTCGACGAGCGCGCGCGGCTGCCGGGGTGCGCGCGACACCAGACATCGGTGGACGGCGCCCCACCGCGCCTCCCCCGCGTCGGCATCTTCTGAGTCGGCGCCGAGGTGGCAGGTCCAGAGCTCGGCGGGCACGGTGGCGTCCTCGACGGCGAGGACGAGCTCCCGTCCACCGGGGCGACCCAGCAGCGCGGTGATCACCGCTCGCGGCGGGGCGGGCAACGGGTGGACCTCGCCGGTGGACAGATCCACGCCGGTGAGCTCGCTGCGTCCCGCCACGTTCCACGCGACGACGGCCCGTCCCAGGCCGGCGGCGCCCAGCCCCGTCCCGATCAGCTCCGCCTCGGCCCGTGCCGTCGCGCCCCGTCCCATCCCGTCCCGACCCATCCGGCCCAGACCCATCCCGCCCAGAGCCGTGTCGACCAGCTCCACACCGGCCAGTTCCGGGCGGGGGGCGGCCACCTGTCCGGTGGGAGTGTCAAGCAGGGCGATGCGTTCGACATCGGCGTCCGGGCGGGCGGCGAGCACCCGGGCGGGGCCCGGGCCGTCGACCGCCACGTCGAGCAGGGCGGCGCGCTCACGACCGCCGAGATCGGTCACGAGCAGGGCACGGTGCCCGCCGGCGACGAACCGGCCGGACAGCACGGTCGCCCGCCCGCCCGGCAGCTCCCAGGACGCGTAGGTGGTGCCGTCCTCGGCCGCGGTGGTGAGCCGGGCGTCGACGATCAGGGCCCGGCGGACCCCCCGCGGCCCCTCCCGCAGCAGCAGTCGGTGGCCATCCGCGATGGCGACGGCGTCGAGGATCTGCAGGGCGACGCCCTCGGCGAGCACGACCCGCCGTCCGTCCAGGGTGATCAGCACCGCCAGGGTGTGTCCGGACGGGTCGGTCCGGTCGGACTCGGTGACCAGCAGCGCCTGGCCGTCGGTGGTCCACCGCGCCGGGGCGGCGGCCCCTCCGTCGCCGCCCGCGAGCCGCCAGGCCCCGCCGGGACGGCCACCCGCGCCGAGCCCGGACGCCGGATCGACGATCCGCACCTCGGTGAGCTCCCCGCCGCCCGGCGCGACCTGCACCGCCAGCAGCTCCCCGCCCGGTGACCACATCGCGGCCCGCACATGCCCCGGCCCGGTGTCGACGGCCACCCCGTACCCGACACCGTCACCGTCGGCACCGCCCACCCCGACACCGCCCACAGCCCCGGCACCGTCGATGTTCCCGGCACCGTCGACGCTGCCGGATCCGGCGGGCGCGGCCATCGCGCGGACCCACAGCCGTGGGCCGGTGGGTCCGTCCGCGATGTAGGCGAGCCGACCGTCGGCGGCCAGGGCCGGTGCGCGCACGCCGACCGCCGTCGCCCAGGCGTTCGGGAGGTCCGTCGGCAGCGGTGCCAGCACGTCCAGGACGGCGGGACGCTGCGCCGGCACATCGCGGGCCAGGGCCTGCGTCGACGCGGTCAGGTCCTCGGGGTAGGAGGCTCGGGTCATCTCAACTCCCTACGGCATCGGGTCGGCTCGGCTTGGGCTGGCCGGTCCGGTCGGTCGGATCAGGTCAGGCCATGATTCTGCAACCACATCTCGAGCAGCGCAGCCTGCCAGAGCGCATTCGCCCCAAGGGTGGTGCGGTTGTCGTTGGGGGCGGCGAGCATCGACTGCACCCAGGACGGCCGGTAGAGCCCGCGGGCCTTGGCCGCCGGGTCGAACAGCGCCTCGCGGACCCGCTCGAGGAACGGGCCGTTCAGGTGGCGGATCGCCGGCACCGGGAAGTAGCCCTTGGGCCGGTCGATGACGTCCACCGGCATCAGTGGGCGCCCGATGTCCTTGAGGACGCCCTTGCCGCCGGAGGCGAGTTTGAGTTCGGGCGGGCAGGCCGCGGCGAGTTCGACGAGTTCGTGGTCGAGGAACGGGGTGCGGGCCTCGAGGCCGGCGGCCATCGTCATGTTGTCGACCCGCTTGACCGGGTCGTCGATGAGCATGACGGCCGAGTCGATGCGCAACGCCGCGTCCACGGACGTCGCCGCCCCCGGATGGGCGAAGTGGGCGGCGACGAAGTCGCGGCTGGCGTCCCGTTCCAGCAGGTAGGACGGCTCCACCATGGCCGGCAGGTCGCGGTGCGGCCGGTCGGCGAACACCGACAGGTAGGCGTCGACGGCTGCCTCACGGGGGACGTCGGCCAGCGGCGGATACCAGGAGTAGCCGGCGAACACCTCGTCGGCGCCCTGCCCGGACTGCACCACCTTCACGTGGCGGGACACCTCCTGCGAGAGCAGGTAGAACGCCACGCAGTCGTGGCTGACCATCGGCTCGCTCATCGCGGCGATGGCGGCGTCGACGGCGGGCAGCAGCCGGCTGCCGGGCACCCGGATCTGATGGTGATCGGTGCCGAAGTGTTCGGCGATGATGTCCGAGTAGGCGAACTCGTCGCCGGACTCGCCGCCGGCCGCCTCGAACCCGACGCTGAAGGTCGCCAGGCCCGTCTGCCCGGCCTCGGCCAGCAGCGCGACGATCAGGCTGGAGTCCAGCCCGCCGGAGAGCAGCACGCCCACGGGCACGTCGGCGACCATCCGCCGGCGCACCGCGGTGCGCAGCCGGGCGGCGATCGCGTCCTGCCAGTCACCGGCGTCCCAGCCGGCGTAGGCGTCGTCGCGGGTGAACGACGGGCTCCAGTACACCTCGTCGGTGTACTGACCGTCCGGCTCGACGACCCGCACGGTCGCCGCGGGCAGCTTGCGCACCCCGGCGAGGATGGTGTGCGGCGCCGGCACCACCGAGTGGAACGAGAAGTAGTGGTGCAGGGCGACGAGGTCCAGATCGGAGCTGATCCCGCCGCCGGCCAGCAGCGCCGGCAGGGTGGAGGCGAACCGCAGCCGCTCGGCGTCCACCGCGTAGTAGAGCGGTTTGATGCCGAGCCGGTCTCGGGCGAGCACGAGCCGGCCGGTGTCGCGTTCGGCGACGGCGAAGGCGAACATGCCGACGAAGTGGTCGACGCAGTGGACGCCCCACCGGTGGTAGGCCTTGCCGATCACCTCGGTGTCGGAGGTGGAGAAGAACCGGTAACCGGCGGCGGTGAGCTCGTCGCGCAGCTGCTGGTAGTTGTAGATGCACCCGTTGAACGCGGTCGTGAGGCCCAGTTCGCTGTCGACCATGGGCTGCGCGCCCCGCTCCGACAGATCGATGATCCTCAGTCGGCGGTGGCCGAACGCCACCGGCCCGGACGCCCAGATCCCGACGCCGTCCGGACCACGCGCCACCATCGTCGCCGTCATCCGAACCACGGCGTCGACGTCGGCCGCCCGACCGTCGAACCTCAGCTCGCCACTAAGCCCACACATAGCGCTCCCGTCGGGTTACTGGGATCAGGCATGATCCCTTCTCCGGACGTACCTGCCCGGCGTCGAGAGACTTCGTCGTCTCCACACGATCGATGCCGGACGTTTCACAGTCGTGTCGGCCCGGTTGCGGTCACGCACGGTCCACATCCGCGCAGGCCGTAGCGGCCCCGCTTCGCACCGTCGGCACCACCGGGCCGGTGCGGCCGAGCTGGTCACCGACCGTTCGGGAACGTGGCGCCGACCGCGGTTCCGTCAGCGGCGCGGGATCCAGGTGTCCTTGGAACCGCCGCCACGTGAGGAGTTGACGATGAGGCTGCCGGGTGGGGCGACCCGGGACAGCGCCGCGGGGATCACCACCGGTTCGGACCCGGCGTAGACGAACGCCCGCAGATCCACCGCGCAGGGCTGGAGCTGGCTGTCATGCCAGGTGGGATGGGTGGACAGGGCCACCACCTCCTGACCGATCCAGCGTCGCGGGTCGGCCAGGATCTGTTCGCGCGCCTCGGTGAGCTGGTACGGCTCGGCGTGCGGGCCGATCAGCACGCCCGCGCCGCCGAAGCCGTCCACCGGCTTGACCACCAGCTGGTCGAGGTTGGCCAGCACGTGTTCGCACTGCTCCGGGTCGCCGCAGACGTAGGTGGGCACGTCGTCGAGCACCGGCTGTTCACCCAGGTAGTAGGTGACCATCCGCGGCACGAAGGCGTAGGTGACCTTGTCGTCGCCGACCCCGTTGCCGGGCGCGTTGGCGACACTGACCAGCCCGGCACGCATCGCCCGCAGCAACGCCGGGCCCAGCGGCGCGCCGTCCGCGCCGACCGCGTTGAACAGTTCGTCCTCGTCGATGCGCCGGTAGAGCACGTCCACGCGGTGCCGGGTGGCGCCGTCGACGCGGTGCGCGCCGTCGTCGTCGACGAGCAGCTCGCCCGGTTCGACCAGCGCCACCCCCATCTGCTCGGCGAGCATGGTGTGCTCGAAGTAGGCCGAGTCACCCGGCCCGCCGGAGAGCACCGCCACCACCGGCTCACCGCCACCGCTGGCCCGGCTGCCACCGGTGCTGCTCCCGCCGCCGGGACGGGCCGGGGCGGCGGCCAGCAGCGCCTCGTGCAACAGCGCCGGGATGCCGTCCAGGCGCAGGATGCCGCTGGGCGGCCCGAGTTCGGGCAGCACCGACTCGGCGAGCCGGCGTCCCTCCAGGGCGTAGGCGATCCCGGAGGGCACCCGCAGGTTGTCCTCGAGCACCAGCCAGCCGCCGTCCGCGCCGCGGACCAGGTCGATCCCGGCGGTGGTCACCCGGATCGCCTCGTCGGCCACCGCCCGTCCGCCGTGGCGCAACCCGGGTGCGTCGTTGACGACCCAGGGTGGCACCACACCGTCGGCGACGGCCGCGCGCTCGCCGTAGACGTCGCGCAGGAACGCCTCCAGCGCCCGGACCCGCTGGGTCAGGCCCGAGCGCAGCACCGCCCAGTCCTGGGCGGCGATGATCCGCGGCACGATGTCGAACGGGAACGGTCGGCTGCGCTCGTCCCCGGCGACCCTGAACACGATGCCGCGGTCGTGCTGCTCGGCCTCGCGGGTGCCGACCCGTTCGTCGAGCGTGTCCGGGCCG
Organism: Frankia sp. AgPm24; assembly: GCF_023243055.1. NCBI lineage: Bacteria > Bacillati > Actinomycetota > Actinomycetes > Frankiales > Frankiaceae > Frankia > Frankia sp. AgPm24. Next base: position 57,074 of record NZ_JALKFW010000224.1, read on the forward strand.
AGCCGTTCCAGGGTGCGCATCACCGCCCGGTACTGGGGCCGCACCGCACCGCGGTCGTCGACGACCTCGTCGTAACCGGTCGGCTGGTAGCGCTCGAGCAGCGTGGGCGCGATCTGGTCGGGAGCCGACACCGCCGGCGCCACACCGATCACCGCACCGGCCGGCGGCACGTCCCGGGTCTCGGCCAGGATCAGGTCCGCGACATCGGTGAGCAGCCCACGGCGGGCGAACGCACGACGCTGGCGCTGCGCGGAGCTGCCGCGCCCGGCGGCCTGCTCGGCGAGGTTGTCGATGAGCTCCCAGTCGTCGTACTGCTCCAGCTGCGGACGGACCTCCTCCAGCAGCCGGCGCAGCATCGCCCGCGCCGGCACCGGCCCCGCGCCGAGAATGTCGACGAGGTCGCCCTCCAGCCCCGACCGGGCCGCCCGCCAGGTCGCGGCGCGCAGCAGCTCGGCGCGCGGCGGCGGCGCCTGGCCGCCCGCCGCGATCTCCTCCACCGCCCGGCAGACCAGCGCGCGGAACAGACCCGCGATGAGAATGACGTTGTCGACGTCCGGGCAGGCGTCGCAGATGCGCAGCTCCACGGTCGGCAGGTGGGCCGACGGGCGGACGTCGAAGTAGACCATGCCCGGGTCGCTGATCACCCCGGACTTGATCAGATCGGCGATGAGCTGGTCGTACTCGGCGGCGGTCCGGAACGACCCGGCCACCCCCGCCGTCGGCCAGCGCTGCCAGACCAGCGTGCGCATGCTCGCGTAGCCGCTGTCGGCGCCAAGCCAGTACGGCGAGCTGGCCGACAGCGCCAGCAGCATCGGCAGCCACGGCGCGGTCCAGGCCACCACCGCCATCGCCAGATCACGATCGGCGACGTCGACATGCACCTGGGCGCCGCAGATCAGCTGCTCGCGGGCGACGATCTGGTAGTCCTCGGTCATCTGCTCGTAGCGGGCGTCACGGGAGACGTCGAGCGCGTCCACGTCGAGGATCGGCACGGTGCCCGATGCCGCCGGTCCGAGCCCCAGCTCCCCGGCCGCCTCGGCCAGCCGGCGGCGCAGATCAAGCAGGTTCGTGCGCAACGCCAGCAGATCCACCGTCGGCCGACTGTTCGTCTCGACGACGGATTTGAGCAGTTCCGGGGAGAACGAGTCGCCATCGAGGCGAGCGAGTATTTCCTCCGCACGGGGAACAAGCTGACGGGTGTTGAGATCGAGGATGTGGAACTCCTCCTCGACGCCGACGGAAACCATTCGCGCGTCGCTCATGGCCGGCTACGCTACGACCAGCCGGTTACGCATGCATGACGGGCAGGTATCTCCGGGTCCGGATCTGCCATTACGTTCGTCATAGCCGCGTCTGTCGTAGCCGGGTCGACCGTGACCGGGTCGATCGTGACCGCGCCTGTCGCCCGCACGCTGTGATACCGGCATACGCCACCCGCTCTGGCCGTGGGCCGGCGTCCCGACCTGCTCCGATGCGGTGCCCGCAGCGCCCTGCAGGACAATCGTGACAGCCCGGCCCGTCGGCCGGCCCGCCGCGATCGGGCGGCCGCGGTCTCCTCGGATTCCTCTCCCACCGACCCCGCCGCTAAAACGTGACGAAGCCCGCAGCATGACGCGCCACGAAGCGACAGGCCCGGATCAGCCCGGTGACCGCCGGCAGCCCGTCACGTTTCCGACCCTCCGCCGACCCTGGTTTCACCTGCCTCGGGTTAGCCGCCCATTTCCGGCGAGACGACGATGCGCGACTTCATCCGAACACAATGCAACTGCCCCGCCACCATCAACGCGACCCCTCCCCCGGCGACACCTGGCGCCCCACTCGAACGTCCACTGCCGCAACGTCACGGGGGCTCCCTCGATCGCAGCGCGCCACGACAGATCACCAACCAGGCACATACAGCTACGGATCGACGACGTCGCGCCCGACCACCCGCCATGCCGAGACCTGATCCACCACGCTGGGGATCGACACCGCCCTACCGGCGGCCGATTCCGACATGCCGAGGGTTGTTGGGGAGGATGCCGAGGGTTGTTCTGGTTTTCCGGCCTGAAATCCCGAACAACCCTCGGCGTGAGCCGGCCGAGCCGGCTGGCTCGCCACGGTGCCGTGCTGTCCACGACGAGGGAGTACCTGCGGCCACGAGGTGGACCCGAGTCGTCACGATGAGTTCGCGAGAGTCTGCGACGACAGCGGCGAACCTGTGCAGGCGACGACAGCGGACCTGTATGGGCGACGGCCACCGCGACGGCCATGGCGACGGCCATGGCGACGGTTACGACGATGCGGTGCGGGCGGCGGCCTGGGCACGGACGGCGGGTAGGACGTCGCGGGCCAGGGTCTCGAGATCGCCGACGGTGGGCACGGCGAGCAGCAGGGCGGTGAACCCCACGGCCACGATGTCCACGAGCTGGTCGATCACCTCGGTGACGCCGCCGCTGACCACCCCCGATCCGGGCGGTGCCTGCTGGCCGAGCCGCACGATCACGTTGGTGGCGCAGACGATCGACGTGGGATCACGGCCGGCCTGGGTGGCGGCGGTCAGGACGGCCGCGCGCATCCGACGGGCACCGTCGAGGCCGACCCGTCCGATGGAGGGAAGCCAGCCGTCGGCGAGTTCGCCGGTGAGCGCCAGCGCGCGCGGCCCGTACGAGCCGAGCCAGATCGGGATCGGGCGGGCCGCGGGCGGGTCGATCCGGGCGCCGTGCACGGAGAACTCCTGGCCGGCCAGGGTGGTCGGCTTCCCCGACCACAGCCCCCGCAGGATCGTGATGGCCTCCCGCTGCCCGATGATCTTCTGCCCACCGGTGCGTTCGGTGAGGCCGAAGGCGTGGAACTCCGCGTCGTACCCGCCGCCGCCGAGGCCGAGGACGAACCGTCCACCGGAGAGCCGGTCGAGGGTCTCGGCGATCTTCGCGACCACGGGCGGTGGCCGGTAGGGCAGGGCCAGGACGTTCGTGGCCAGTTCGATGCGGCGGGTCTGGCCGGCCAGCCAGCTCAGCGTGGTCAACGGATCGTCGGTGGGACTCTCGCTGTGCAGGTGGTCGCTGAGGCTGAACAGGTCGTAGCCGAGCTCGTCGGCCCCCTGGGCGAGATCGAGGGTCTGCGCCGCCGACAGTTCGCTGACCACACCACCGGCCCCGAACACAAGCCGCGTCCCGGACAGCGCGCTCATCGCGTCGCCTTCCGGTGCGGGCAGGTCTCGTGGCTGCCCGCGCGAGCGGCGCCGTTCGGGTCTCGGTCGGCGGACCGGTCGGCGGCCAGGCCAGTGGCCGGGTCGGACGAGAGGGGTGAACTCACCGGGAGGCCTTTCGGTGGATGTGGTCGGCTCGCAGGCGCAGCAGGACCCGTTCGCCCTCGGTCGGGCGCAGGACGGGGCTGCCGGTCCACCTGCCGAAGGTGAGATGGGCGAGGTCGATGGCGGGTGGTCCGGTCTCGGTCGCGACGATCCGACCGCGGAGCTCGATGTGACGGCGTGGGTCGGCGCGCTCTGCGGCAGGATGGTGGCCGCGGGGATGCAGGACGAACGTGAGCTGTTTCGCCCACAACCCACGGGACGAGACCCTCACCGCGAGCCCTACCGGGGACGGCGGCACGCAAGCGGCAGTCGATGGGTACTACCGATCTTTCGTAGCACCAACAAAACTAGTTGGCATTGCCCACCATTGTCAATACCAACTATATGAGTGAAGAAGGATGCCACCCGCGCTGCCAGGTCGGTGCGCGAGCAGCCGCAGCGCCGAGAGTGCGGTGGCGTCGATCGTGTCGCGCGGCGAGCCAGGTCCATGTTGATCGCCTCGGGCGGTACAGATGGAAGGTGCGGGTGACGCCGCCGACGGTGAGGGTCTGGGTCGAGGAGCCGGGTGGGATGGCCTGAGTGCCCGCGGAAGTCGTGGGCGCGCCGGCCGGGACGTCGGTGGACGACGACCCGCAGCCGGCCAGGACAAGCATCATCAACGCAAGTGTGATCGATGCCGAGGACCGCCACCAACGACGGAATTCGGGTACGGCAGCCGACACGGATGGCAGTTCACGGCAGGAGACCTGTCGATCTCGACAAAGCATGACAACCCTTGTGGTTGAGTAACCATCCCGGCCGGCACCTGCGGCGCCGACGTTTGAAACGGACCAGTCGGAGCCCGTTTTCCTGCTGTCCCGATGGTCAGGAGCTGCGCAGGCATGCCTGCGGGCCGTCGGCGGAAAGGATGGTCAGCGAGCAGAGGGCTGACCGCGGGTAGTAGTCCTTCATGACGGCCGCGGCCGAGGCCGGTCTGTTGTCAGATGGCACGTTCTGGACCGACTCCTCGAATCCGCCGCCGAGAAGGTTACGAAACAGCAGGATGTGCTGGGCGGTCGGGGCTGCGCTGGAGAACGGTACGAATGTGGCTCCCGGGATGTTCTCGATCGCCGATCGCTGCGCCTCGGTACCAACCACGAATGTGTAGTAACCGGTCGCGTCGAGCCTGGTCCTGTAGTCGGCCCGGCAGCCGTAGTCCAGGCTGCCATCGGGCAGGGTGTTGACGACGACTGGCAGAGGCGGGATGGCCAGGTTGTCGCACAACGACCAGTAGCGGATGTCCGAGGTGGCGGAAGGCCACGGTATCGGGTCGTTGGACTGCGGTGTTCGCGGAGCCTTCCCCCGGATGACGAGAACCGTGTTGCCGGTGGGTGGGGTCAGCTTTTCCGACAGGTAGGCGTTGTCCGGGTTGGGAAACAGACCGCCGGTGCCGGAGGAGCCGCGGGCGAACTGGGGTCCCGCGGAGTCCGCCGCGCTCGACACCCTCGCCCCTGCGGCAGCAGTGGTGGTGGTGGTGGTGGTGGTGGGCGGGTCGGACGACAGGGTGGAACCGCAGACGGGTGGGGTGACCGACGTGCCGTTTTGGTCGAATGTCAGGGTCGGCAGGGGGATGCTGGAGGGGTTACCGTCGGCCGGCAGATAGGCGCGGTAGATGAGATACCCGGTCCGGCCGGACCGAGTGCCGGCGGGAGCGAGAGGCACGGTGTTGGTCTCACCGGTCGCCGCGTTCGGGCTCAGGGTGACGGTGAAGTGTCCGCCGGGCACGGCGGTCTGTTGCCAGGGATTGATGCTGCCCGCGTCCGGTGCTGTCAGGTAGTCCGGCAGGCTGGAGCTGACGCCGTTGGTCATGAAAGGCGATCGGCTGCTGTCATAGACCGTCAGGGATGTGTAGCGCGCATCGGCATACGAACCCGAGACGGTGACCTGTAGGCCGTCCTGCACCGTGAACGGGGTCGTCCAGTAGGTGGCGCCGCTGTCCGGGAAGGCCACGTTGGCGGTGGAGGGCGTGGTCTCCAACCGCCACGCACAGGCGGGCGTGATCAACGTCGGTGTCGCCGCGCTGGCCAGCGCCGGCATGGCCAGGACGGTCGCCGTGATCGTCGTCAGGCTCAGCGACCAGCCGCGCCGCAGCCGCGATGTGCTCACAGCGAGCATCTCCAGGCGACCGAGCCGTCGATCGTGGTGCCGCCGGGGGTCTGCCCGGCGACGGCGAAGGAGCCGCCGCCGACCGCCGTGGTAGGACCGGCCGTCCTGGCAGCGGCGCGGTGGTTGGCGGGTCTGCGATGACATCCCATCACTGCAACTCCTCGGAACTCTCGGAAGCGGTGGATTCTCCACGTCCAAGACTGCTTCCCCTGGATTCGAAGCAGTTGCACGTTCTGTTCGAGTTGTATGTGAACGCTGCATCGAGGCCAGCCTGTCCTGGCAGTACCTGAAGCCCGACCTGGCCAGGTGCGCCGCCAAGGACCCGCCGCCGATCCGACCCTTGGGGCGAGGACCCCTCGGCGTGGGCGAACATGTTGCCGATGTACTGGTGCGGGTCGCCACCAAACAGAAAGCAGGAGTAGCCCGGCTGGTTGGTCCGTCGGCCGGTCGGCGGACTTATCCGAGCAGGACGATCAACCCGACGAGGACGCTGATTTTCAGAACGAGCAGCATGTCGGCTGCGCGGCCGTCGACATGCCGGATGTTGATTGTTTCCAGTACCCGCGGCACCGCCACTCGCATCCGTGGCCACATCAGGACAGCCGCGCCGGCGCCGACGCAGGCGACGGCAATCTGTACTCGCAGCGACCCCGGAGCGTACGCGCCGGTAATCGCCGTCGCCACCACCAGCGCGAATACCTTGATCGCCGCGAACTGTGCGAGGGTGGACCGCGACCGCAGCAGGACGGCGGCCAGCGTTGCCGACAGGGCCAGGGTGACAAGCGCCGTCACGGCGGTATGCGGGTCCACCTCAATCCTGGCCAGCCCCGAAACGTGGAGACGGGCAACGGTCTGGTCGACCGGGATCAGCCACAGCAGGCCGACCGTAACCGCGGCGAGCACCGCCTCGGTGCCCCACAGGACGAGCAGGGCGGCCGGGACGAGCAGGAGCCGCCGGCTCACGATGGCCGGTGCGAAGGCGCGCCTGTCCGCCGCCGGGTCGGTGTTCAGGCCAGTACCGGAGCCGTCGACGCATCCGGCAGGGGAGGTATGTGTGTCCGAGCGGGCCATGTCAGATGCCTCCACACGACGGGTGGGCGGCCATCAGCTGGTCGAACGCGGCGCCGCTGATCGACATCTGGACCCGCACGCCCTGGCCACTCGGCATGACGGCATCGAGGTGAGCGCCGAACGGAGGACCGTCGAACGAACTCATGCCGTTACCGAGCATTCCCAGGCAGGCCAACCGGGTGGCGAGGCGGTGCTCGACGAGCCGGACGAGCAGGCGGTCGGTCACCACCAGGACGGTGACGGTCAGCACGACGACGCCGACCACCAGCCGGAACCGGTGGCCCGGCGGGCGGGCCGGCACGGGAAGCTCCACGGTGTAGGCCGACATGGGACCAGCTGACCACGCCAACACTCGAGTTCGATGTCAGCCACATTGGCGTTCCGCCTGCCCGGCCGACGCCGCCGTCTCGACGTCGAAGTCGTGGAAACGCAGCGACATGCGACTGACAGTTCTCACACGGCATGCACATCCGGGCCGGCCAGGCTGCGCAGTCGCATCCGAACCCAGCCGGAAGGTCCACGCCACCATGTCGCACCTGCTCGATCCGTCCGCACCGCCTGATCCCGCGCGCCCCGCCGATACCGTCCACTCGGGGTCGCGCCGGGCGCCGATCGCGGTCGCCGTGACGGCGGTGGTCGTGGTGGTGGTGGTGCTCGCGTTCGCCGCAGTCGGGATGGCACTGGTGGACCGGGTTGTCTCGACCGGTTCGCCGACCACGCGGGGCGGCGCACCCGGTGCGGGCACCACTGCCGCTGGGCCCTCGGCCGGCACGACAGGTCCAACGGGTAGGGCCACCGGCGGCACACCGGACGAACGTCCGGCCATCGCTGTCCACGGGTCGAACCTCGCCGATCCGTTCGTGCTGACCGTCGCCGGGGTCAGTTACGCCTACGGGACGAACACCCCGAGCGGGGGGAACATCCCGGTGCTGCGCAGCACCGGGATGTGGACCTGGCAGTCGGTCGGGGACGCGTTGCCGGCCCTGCCCCGGTGGGCGGCCGCCGGCCAGCTCCTGACCTGGGCCCCGGCCGTCAGTCCCGTCGCCGGCGGCTTCGTCCTTTACTACAGCGCCCGCCTGAGCGCCCTTGGCATCCAGTGCGTTTCGGCCGCGAGCTCGACCTCACCGGCCGGCCCGTTCGTCGATGTCTCCGCCGCGCCGCTGATCTGCCAGTCCGAGACGGGAGGCAGCATCGACCCGAGTCCATACACGGCCGGGACCGACCGCTACCTGACCTGGAAGAGCGAGGGAATCCGGGCCGGGCACGTCCCGACGTTGTGGGCCGCGCGGATGAGCGCGGACGGCCTCGGTCTGGCCGGCCCGGCGGTGGAACTGCTCCACCCCGGCCTGCCCTGGCAGCACGGCGTCGTGGAGGGCCCGGCGATGCTCGCCCGCGACGGCCGGTTCGATCTGATCTACTCCGCCGGCGACTGGCACAGCCCCGACTACGTCACGGCGACCGCCGCCTGCGCCGGGCCGCTCGGCCCCTGTACCGCGGCGCCCGAACCGTTCCTGCGCACCGGGAACGCGGGTGTCGGGCCGGGCGGAGCCGAACCGTTCGTCGACGCCGACGGGAACTGGTGGCTCGCCTTCCACACGTGGAACCGGAAAGATCCCGCGTCCTCCCCCCATGCCGGCCGCCAGCTTGTCCTGGCCCCGCTGTCCTCATCAGGCCCGCCCGCCGTACTGCCCGCGCCCCGCGTGCGCATCGGCCGCGCGGTGACCCGACTCGACGCGGCTGGGTGAATGCGTCGAACTGGTGGCGGAGCATGTCCAGCCGCCTGCGACCAGGGCTGTACGCGTAGGAGCGGATGCCCTCGATGGCCTCACGCGGGCGGCTGTCGGTGGAAGCCTTCTGTTCGAACAGCGGCAGCACCCGCTCGGAGCCGAGGTCACCGTCGACGCGTCGAACGCCACCCAGTTCGCCAGCTGGGACGGCGAAGGAGGCGCTTTCTGGGCCGTCCACGCCGATCGCTTCGATGAGGGAGTCGCCGCCTACCGTGACCGGTTTCTGGCCGCGGCCGCGATCGAGGAGACGGCCACCGTGCTCGATGTGCCGAACGCGAGCACGTCACAAACGTGACCTTCGAGCAGGCCGACGCTACGCAGGTGGGGGTCACTCCTTAGGAGGCGAAGTCGTCGGCATCGTCGAGCCGGGCGATCTGCCCGAGCATGGCGGCGAAATGGCCGCGATCGAAACCCGGATCCGCCGCGCGATCAGCTCGGTCCGGAGTTCGGTCGCGATCTCGAGACCGTCTGCCCGATACGCCACGATGACCGCGTCGACGGCGGCTGGGAAGTCCGCGCGTCGGTCCCAGTCTGCGAAGAGGTCGACGTCCTCGCTCGGCCGCTGGAGGATTCCGTGGGCACGGACCTGCGGCGGCAGAACCAGGTCACCCCAGAGCCGAGCCAGTGTGCGCCCCTCCAACCAGCGGGACAGGTCCGCGGTCCTGGACGCCTCCCGCAGCACCGTCTCGTACATCCGTGCGAGACGGCCGGGGTTCGTCAGGTCGTACCGAGCTGAGCCCGACCAGTCCAGCCACCGGTCAAGAACCACCACTCCCGATGTCGGGCCCTGCAGCTCGTCCAAAGAGTTCGCGACCGCGTAGGGACGCACATCGTCGTATCGCGTGCCCGGGGGCGGCCCGTCGGATGGCATACCACTCATTCTCGACACCACCTCCCAGACAGGTCCCCGCGTCAAAGAGCGCTTTCCCTCTCCAGGGTGGACCAGGCTCAGGCTTACCCTCATCGGCGCCGCCGAGTAGATCACCGCGTGGTACGAGAGGAGCCCTCGCGTCCCATCCAGGTGCGCGATGACCGCGGCCAGCGGCACATGCGGGTGCGTCACCGCCGGCGCGCCGGGCGGTGCGACGGGCCCCCGCTGCGGACGTACCGGCGCTCACCTGCGGACTCCTGACTGGACGGCGAGGCGGGACGAGGACCGATCAGACGACAGATTCGTATGTTTCACATACAGTAGGTATTACAAATTAATCTTCATGGCCATCCAGCTGGCCGCCGGTAGGCTGAGCCGTCGGCGAGGTTCCGGTACGCCGCCCCGCCCCGGCCAGGTGGAGGCGGTGGCCGGCCGGTGTAGCCCCGTGCCCACCTGCCGAAAGTCGTCGGGCGCAGAGCCACACCGTGCGGTCGTCGTCAGGAGACGGCGCGGGTGATCCCGACCCGGATGCGTACGCTGGGTATCCATCTGTGGACCCGTTGGAAACACGCCGGGGTGGGCGTGGTATCACAGGGTGAACTTCTGACGGGCAGCCGGGAGGTTGATGCGGGTGGCGGGGGTCGCGACGTCGGAGCGGGCGGGGGGCCGCGACCGGCCCGCGAACATCTCTCGGTTCGGTCCCTTCACCCATGTGACGGTGGAGAAGGCCCCGCTGTACCGGGCCATCATGGGGACGTTCGTCCGGGCGAAGCGCAGGTTCAACGTCCACCTGCGCCCCGAGGACGTCCTGGAGATGCTCGCCCGCGAGCCAGGCCAGGACGGGGACGGGCTGGACCTCGGCGCCATCACGGATGTGAGCGCCGAGCTACGCAGCCTGGTCGACTGGGGCAACCTGCGCGGCGATCCGGACACGAGCCGGGTCACCTCCGTCGAGGATTTCAACCGCCCCCGGTTCCTTTACCAGCTCACGCCCGCTGGCGAGGCCGCCGAGACCGCGCTGGAGACCTTCGACGAGACGTTGGGTCGGCGCGGGGAGCTGCAGGCCGTCGCCCTGTCCGACATCCACAGCCAGCTGCGGGCGCTCCTGGCTCTGCTGGCGGAACCCGAGATCGATGCGGCGAAGGCGCACCAGCTACTGCGCGACCTGGCCGGGGTCTTTCGCGGGTTGGCGGACAACGCCCAGGCGTTCATGGGCTCGCTGCAGCGCACCATCGATCTGCACGACGCCGACCTCGACGTCTTCCTGGCCTACAAGGAACAGCTCATCGACTATCTCCAGCGGTTCATCCGCGACCTCGTCGTCACCTCGGCGCGGATCGTCGACGTCCTGCGGGAGATCGAGGAGCACGACCTGTCCCGCCTGCTACGGGCGGTCGCCGAGCGCGAGGCCCGCGACGCGGCACCCGACCTCGACTACTCGTCCCCGCCGACGCCATCCCCGCCGACACCGTCGCAGCCGACAGAGCCGCTGGTGAGCGAGGTCGTCGGCGAGCGGCTGGCGTTGTGGACCGAGCGGTGGGAGGGGTTGCGGCACTGGTTCGTCGGCGATCGGCGGCATCCGCCGCAGTCACGCCTCCTGCGGGAACGGGCTCGGGCCGCCGTGCCGGCGCTGCTGTCGGTGGTGCTGGTCCTCAACGAGCGCAGGTCGGGGCGCAGCGACCGGTCGGCCGACTTCCGTGCGCTCGCGCTCTGGTTCGCGCAGGCCCCGAACGACGACGACGCCCACCGGCTGTGGCGGGTGTGCTTCGGGCTTGCTCCGGCCCGCCACCTCACGGTCGACGCGGCGACGTTGGAGGCCCGTGACGCCGAGCCGGTGCCGGCGTCGACGCCGTGGAGCGAGGCACCGCCGATCCTCGTCGACATCCGGCTGCGGCGCACCGGTCGGTACGAACGCAGGGGTGCGCCCAACCGCGTCCGCGACCGCGCGGCCGAGCGCCGGCTGCTGGCCGAGAGGCTGGCGGCCGAGGAGGAGGTGGTGCGGGCCGCGCGCCGCCAGCTCGCCACCGGCGAACCCGTGCGCCTGTCCGAGCTGGCTGAGCTTGACGACCCGACCTTCCGACTGTTCCTGGCCGTCCTCGGGGACGCCCTCGCCCGTCGCCGGCCGGGGGAAATCAGCGTCGTGACCAGCAGCGCCGACGGCACTCTGTCCATCTCGCTCACCCCCACCGACGACGGTGTGATCGCGACCGTGCCCACCAGCGCGGGCCGGTTCACCGGCCCCGACCATCTCCTGGAGATCCACGACCTGCTGACGGCGACGGCGTGACCACCCAGCGCCGCGCCATCCCACGCGGGCCGCGTCCCGGGGCGTCGTCGACGGCGGTCATCGACGCGCTTGACGCGCAGCGCGCCGCCGAGCGCCGCCGGGCGATGCGTGCGATCCTGCGCCGCCCGCTGCTCGTCGCGCACGGTCCCGACGCCGACACCTTCCGCCTCGTGCGCCGGCACCAGACATGGCTGCGGGACTGGTTCACCCGAGAGACAGGCTGGTCGCTGCGGGTCGACCCGGAGGTGGCCCGACTGGCCAAGATCCCGGCCGATCTGACCGACGGCACCCGCCCGGCCACGGCAGGATCGGCCCAGCAGCCGTTCAGCCGCCGCCGCTACGTCCTGCTCTGCCTGGCCCTGGCCAGCCTGGAACGGGCCGACAACCAGATCACCCTGGGCAGCCTGGCCGACGACGTGATGATGGGCTGCGCCGCCCCTGAGCTCGCCGAGGCGGGCATCAGGTTCAGCCTCGACAGCCGGGACGAGCGCGCCGACCTGGTGGCGGCCGTCCGCGTCCTCCTTGACCTCGGTGTGCTGCGCCGGGTCGCCGGCGACGAGACGACCTTCACCGCCGGCACCGGCGACGCCCTCTACGACCTCGACCGCCGGGCGCTGAGCGGCATGCTGGTGACCCGGCGCGGCCCCTCGACCGTCAGCGACATCCCAGGCTCGGCCGATGTCGACGGCCGGCTGGCCGCCGTCGTCGAGGAGCTGACGGCCGACACCGACGACGCACGCAACCTGGCCCGACGCCAGGCGCTGACCCGGCGTCTGCTGGACGACCCGGTCATCTACTACGCGGATCTGGACGAGGGCGAGCGGGCCTACCTGAGCAGCCAGCGGGTCGCGCTGACCCGGCGGATCACCGAGGCGACAGGCCTGGTCGCCGAGGTCCGCGCGGAGGGGATCGCCATGGTCGACCCCGACGGCGACCTCACCGACACCCGGATGCCCGAGGACGGTACCGATGGTCACGCCACCCTCCTGCTCGCCGAACATCTCGCCCGCGAGGGCGCCCGACGCGGCCCGGACGAACCGATCGCCGTCGCCGACCTCGACGTCCACATGCGCGAGCTGATCGCCCAGCACCAGAAGCACTGGCGCAAGGGTGTCACCGAGCCCGACGCGGAGGTCGAGCTGGTCGACCGGGCACTGTCGCGGATGCGGGCCCTCGGCCTGCTACGCCGACACGGGGACGACGTGTTCGCCCTGCCGGCGCTCGCCCGGTTCGCGCTCGGTGACCTGCGGGACGGCGGCGGACAGGAGGCGCTGGCATGACGGAGCCAACGACCGAACGCTGGCAGCCGCTGCGCGCCGGACTGGTCGACGTCTTCCTCTACGACGAGGAGGAGTTCCACTTCCACGAGGGCAACCTGCTGCTGCGCGGCAACAACGGCACCGGCAAGTCCAAGGTCCTCGCGATGCTGCTGCCGTTCCTGCTCGACGGTGAGGTGTCGGCCCACCGCGTCGAACCCGACGGCGACCCGAAGAAGCGGATGGACTGGAACCTGCTCATGGGCGGGCGCCATCCCCATCCGGAACGCCTCGGCTACAGCTGGCTGGAATTCGGCCGGCTCGACGCGTCCGGCGCCGCCGAGTACCGCACGATCGGGGCCGGGCTGAAAGCGGTCGCCAGCCGCGGGTCGGTCGTCACCTGGTTCTTCATCGCAGACGCCCGGGTCGGCGTCGATCTCGACCTGGTCGGCCCGACCCGGACCGCGTTGACGAAGGAACGGCTGCGTGACGCCCTGGGCCCGCGCGGCAACGTCTACGAACAGGCGTCGCGCTACCGGCGTGCCCTGGACGAGGCGTTCTTCGGCCTCGGCGAGGAACGGTACGACGCGCTGATCAACCTGCTCATCGCGCTCCGCCAGCCGCAGCTGTCGAAGAAGCCGGACGAGCGGGCCCTGTCGGTGGCGCTGACCGAGGCGCTGACCCCGCTGGACCAGGCGGTGATCGCGGACGCGGCCGAGGCGTTCCGCGGTCTCGAGCAGGAACAGTCGGATCTGCAGGGTTTCGAGGAGGCGCACGAGGCCGCCACCGCCTTCCTCGGGCACTATCGCCACTACGCCCGGATCAGCGCGCGGCGTCGGGCCCGCGAGCCCCGCGCCACCCAGGCCGCCTACGAGTCGGCGTCCCGCCAGCTCAACGACGTCCGGACGCAACGGGAGCGGGTCGAGGCCGAGGCGATCCGGGTGGACGGGCAGGACAGGGAGAACGAGGAGCGCATCACCACGCTCACCGCCGAACGGGACACTCTCACCGCCCGCCCGGAGATGGATCAGGCCCGCGAGCTCGTCCGGCTGCGGCAGCGGATGTCCGACCTGGAGCGCGCGGCCAGCCGGGCCGGGGCCGAACTCGCGGCCGTGACGACCCAGCGCGACGGCCTCGTCCGCCGGACCACCGACGCCAACCGGCGGGCCGAGGCGACCACGGTCGCGCTGGAGCGTGCGGTCGATGCCGCCGGCGCCGGCGCCGAGCATGCCGGCGTCGCCGCCGAACACCAGACGCTGCTCGTCCCCCTGCGGCTGCCCGACGGTCCGCCCGTCGAGCGGGTGCAGGAGGTGTCCTCGGC